>NZ_SMAK01000008.1 GCF_004346195.1 Tepidamorphus gemmatus
AGAATGCCACCACCGTCATCTCCTGCACCGAACCCTCGCCGGTGTCGAACTCCAACCTCGTCTTCATCCGCGAATCCATCGCCACCACCGCAACCGGCCGCTTCGTCAGCGCCATGGCGGTGCTGGGGTGAGGGGGGATCTGGCCGGTGCAGCCACATCCGCGTTTCGGACGGCTTCCGTGTCTGTCCCATATCTCATCGACCGGACGGGTGACGTCGAAGGCGTCGACCCTGCCGCAACGGCAGTCGCGGGCCTGAGCCGCGTCGGCCGAACTCTCTATTACGGCCATCGCCTGTCGCGGCGCGTCTGAAATCCTGCTGACGGCGCATCCGCAGCCGCAGGAGCCGTAAGGGCAGGTCACAACCTGTTCCGGCAGTTCATGTTTCTGGCGGAAGGCGGGCGAAAAAAAGGACAATACTGCTGCCCTATCTTCGTCACATTCGGCCCTAGAACGGCGCGCCGCCGGCCCGTGCGGACGGCAGACCAACAGCCAGCAGGAAGTCGAATGACCGACCTTTGTCTTGGACGTTGGGGGGGAATACGTGCGGCGGCGGCGATGCTCGCCCTCGCAACCATCGCATCGGCCACGCCGGTCTCGGCGCGCATCATGCAGAACGATCCGTCGATTGTCCGGCCGGACGGACCCGGGCCCGATGCCCTGGCCGGCGGCGGGCAGGCCTCGGCGTCGGCGCGAAAGTCCGGCGGCGGCGACAGCCTGTCGATCGCCCGACGCTATCTCGGCAGCAATCCGACCGGCAGGTCGTCGCTGTGGTGCGCCGATTTCATCAACCTCGTCGAGCGCAAGGCCGGCCGTGAAGGTGTCGGCTCGCGGCTGGCGACCGCCTATCTCGACTACGGCACCAAGGTGTCGAAGCCGCAGCCCGGCGACATCGTCGTGCTGACCCGGCGCGGCGGCGGCCATGTCGGCTATTTCGTCGGCTGGGACGACGGCAAGATCGTGCTGCTGTCCGGCAACCACGGCAGGAAGGTTGCCATTGGCACCTATCCGACCTCGCGGGTGCTCGGCTACCGCCGGCCCTGAGGCCGTATCAGAGTTCCGTTTGCTGACGGATCTCACCCTCCGGCATCGCGCCGGTCCTCATCAAGCCAACGGCGGCCGTTCCTGGCGACAGGGACGGCCGCCGTGCATCCGGCCCGCCCGCGATTCTCGCGAATGGCGATCCAGCGCCCAGTCCAACCATCCGGGAGCAACCCCATGGCCGCCGAAAGCCTTGCCCATGTCCTGCCGCATCTGTTCCGCCACGAGGGCGGCTATGCCGACCATCCCTCCGATCCGGGCGGGGCGACCAAATACGGCATCAGCCGCACGACACTCGCCGCCTGGCGCGGCGGCGCCGTCGCGAAATCCGATGTCCGCGCCCTGACCCGGGCCGAGGCGGCGGCGATCTACCGGGCGCGCTACTGGGATGCGGTGAAGGCCGACGACCTGCCTGCCGGGATCGACTACGCGGTGTTCGATGCAGCGGTGAACTCGGGTCCGGTGCGCGCGGCGAAATGGCTCCAGGCGGCGGTTCGCGTGCCGCAGGACGGGATCGTCGGCCCGGTGACGCTCGCGGCTGCGGCCGCGGCCGATCCGGTCCGCACGATCGCCGACATCTGCGCCATCCGGCTCGCCTTCCTGCGCGCCCTGTCCACCTGGCCGGCGTTCGGCAGGGGCTGGAGCCGCCGGGTGGACGAGGTGAAGGCCGAGTCCCTCGCCATGGCCCGGCGCGCGGCGATGGCGCCCGCCGCTCCGCCGGACGCGCCGCCCGGCCTGCCGTCTCGGCCGGGCGAGGCAGCCGGACAGCGGCGCGCCGGCGGCATCCTCGCCTTCATCGCCCGGCTGTTGCGGGCGCTGCTGACCGGGAGGCGGGCATGATCGGCGCGCTTGCCCCCTTCCTCGGCCCGATCCTCGAGATCGTCCGCCGCGTCATCCCCGACCCGGCCGAGCGCGCCCGCCTCGAGGCGGACCTCACCCGCGCCGCCTCCGACGCCGAGGCTCGCCTGGCCGAGGCGCAGTCCGCGATCATCGTCGCCGAGGCGCAGGGCTCGCCCCTGCAGCGCAACTGGCGGCCGGCCTTCATGGTCGTCTGCATGGGCCTCCTCGTCTGGCACGCCGTCGCCGTGCCGATCCTCGCCGCGGCGCTCGCCGTTCCCCTCGACGAGGTGGTGGGCCTGAGAGCCGTCCCCGACGGGCTGTGGACCCTGCTGGTGGTCGGCATGGGCGGCTATATCGGCGGACGGAGCATGGAGTAGGTGTTCGCGGGCAGGGGGTAGGGGGGCACCACACGGAAAGTTCGAAGCCCAACCGTCCCTCCGTAGTCGGCGCATGCTTGAACGCGCCCTCAGGCGCGGCGGCCAGTCAGCACACACAGAGAGAGCGTGGTCGTGTCCCGGGACGACCGCATAGAGAGGAACCACGAGTCGCATAGGATTTCCATTGGCGCGTATAGGAACATCTTGTGCGCTGCAGCGACGACAATCCGCGACAGATGCGCACTCAGACGAGGTTGCTGCATCCCGAGCGACAACAGACCATTCAAGACTTGTCCAAGTAAAAGACGGTTCGCCGCCGCCACCGCCCGTTCCACCGACGTTTGCAGGAATTTCCTCCGCTTGGCGCCTCCCCCCGACCCGCGCTAACCTTCCGGCTCCGACGCCCCGCATCCCCCGCCACCCACCCGCCGGAGCCCTTGCCGTTGGACGTCATCGAGGCCATCCGCTCGCGCTTTTCCTGCCGCGCCTTCCTGCCCGATCCGGTGCCGGAACAGACCGTGCGCGACATCCTGGAGGCGGCGCGCTGGGCGCCGTCGGGCGGCAACCTGCAGCCCTGGCATGTCGATGTGCTGACCGGCGAACCGCTCGCCGCGCTGATCGCCGACATCGACGCGCGCGGCCATCTCGTGCCGCAGGGGGAGGGGGCCGAATACGCGGTCTATCCCGATCCGCTGCCCGAGCCCTGGCACGGCCGCCGCCACCGGACCGGCGCCGATCTCTATGCCGCGCTCGGCATTCCGCGCGAGGACCGACCGGCCCGCCTTCGCCAGTTTGCCCGCAACTACCGCTTCTTCGATGCGCCGGTCGGCATCTTCGTCTCGGTCGCCCGGCTGATGGGCCCGCCGCAATGGTCCGACCTCGGCATGTTCGTGCAGACGCTGATGCTGGCCGCGCGCGCTCACGGCCTGCAGACCTGCGCGCAGGAGTTCTGGGCCGCCTGGCACCTGACCGTGCGCCGTCATCTGGCGCTTCCCGACGACCGGATGGTGTTCTGCGGCATCGCGCTGGGCTTTCCCGACATGGACGCGCCGGTCAACCGCTGGCGGACCGTGCGCGAGCCGGTGGACGGCTTTGCGACGTTCCGGGGTTTCGGAGGATAGAGCTGCGTGCCCGACGGTCCACACTCGGTTGCCCCGCCCCCGAACGGCGCATTCATGTCCCGTTCAGCCAGCCGACGCTAGTGTTGCGGCCATGACACGTACAGCTCTCCTGGTGGCGCTCGTCGCCCTTCTGCTCCCGGCCGCGGCCGCGCCTGTCTCGGCACTTGCCATTATGCCGGTCGCCGACGCCCCGTCGGCCGTCGCCGCGCCCGCGCTTGCCTGTGGTGACGGGGTCGGCGACAATTGCGCGCCGGTCCGGCTCGCTTCCGGCAACTGCGCGGCAGCCGCCGCCCAGGCGGCCGCCGCGCAGGGCGGGCAGGTGATCGGCGCACCGCTGGTGGTCCAGAGCGGCGGCCAGACCCTGTGCGTCGTGACGATCCTGGTGCGAGATCCCAGCGGCCAGCGGCCGCCGGAGCGGCGCCAGATCACGATCCCGGCGCGCTAGCGGAGCGGCAGCCGGGCGGGACACCGGGTTTCGAGGCCGATCATGCGCATACTGGTTGTCGAGGACGACGTGGATCTGAACCGCCAGCTGGTCACCGCGCTGACCGATGCCGGCTATGTCGTCGATTCGGCGAGCGACGGCGAGGACGGCCATTTCCTCGGTGATACCGAGCCTTACGACGCGGTGGTGCTCGACATCGGCCTGCCGTCGATGGACGGCATCCGCGTGCTCGAGCAGTGGCGCAAGGATGGCCGCAAGATGCCGGTGCTGCTGCTCACCGCCCGCGACCGCTGGTCGGACAAGGTGGCCGGTATCGACGCCGGCGCCGACGACTACGTCGCCAAGCCATTCCACATGGAGGAGGTGCTCGCCCGCATCCGTGCGCTCTTGCGACGCGCCGCCGGGCATGCCTCGAGCGAACTCGAATGCGGACCCGTGCGGCTCGACACGCGTGCCTCCCGCGTCACCGTGGACGGCAATCCGGTCAAGCTCACCTCGCACGAATACCGGCTGCTTGCCTACCTGATGCATCACCAGGGCCGCGTCGTCTCCCGCACCGAACTGGTCGAGCATCTCTACGACCAGGATTTCGACCGCGATTCCAACACGATCGAGGTGTTCATCGGCCGCCTGCGCCGGAAGCTCGGCATCGACTGCATCCAGACCGTGCGCGGGCTGGGCTACGCGCTCGACGTCCCCGGCGCTGCCCGGGCGGCCGACTGACGGCGGCGCGAGGCGTCGTGCGGCCATCTGTCCAGCCGATCTGCCGCGTCGCGCGATGACCAGCCACGATCCCGCTGCCGCACCGCCGCAGCACCGCCGCCGCCCGCCGCTGTCGCTGTCGTTCCGGCTGTTCGTGCTTGCCGCGACCTGGACGGCGATCGCGCTGGCGACGGCGCTGTACGTGCTGATCGCCTATTACCGGGCAAGCGTCGAGCGGGGATTCGACAGCCTGCTTGACCTGCATCTGTTCAACGTCGTCGCGGCGATCCAGCAGGACGAGGCTGGCCACCCGGTCGGCGCGCCGCAGCTCGGCGATCCGCGCTTCTCGGCGTTCCAGTCGGGCTGGTACTGGCAGGTGATTCGGCTCGGCGAGGGACGCGACGAGCTGTTGGTCTCGCCGTCGCTGTCCGGCGCGCGGCTGCTGCTGCCGCGCATCGAGGACGTGCCGTTCGGCGCCGACTTCCAGCGTGTCATGGACATCGACGGGCCTGGCGGCCGCCGCTTGCGCGCCATCGAGCAGCTCGTCGTGTTCGGCGACACCGGTGACCGGCTGTCCTTCACCGTCACCGGCGATCTCGGCGAGGTCGAGCAGGAGATCGCCACCTTCCGCAACCTGGTGCTGGCGGTGTTCGGCCTGCTCGGAGTCGGGCTGGTGGCGGCGACGCTGCTGCAGGTGCACATCGGCCTGAAGCCGCTGCGCGATGTGCGCGCCGCGCTCGGCGCCATCCGCCAGGGGCGGGCGACGCGGCTCGAGGGCGACTATCCGGCCGAGATTGCGCCGCTCACCCGCGAGATCAATGCGCTGATCGAATCGAACGCCAAGATCATCGAGCGCGCGCGCACCCAGGTCGGTAATCTCGCCCATGCGCTGAAGACCCCGCTGGCGGTCATCACCAACGAGGCGCGCGCCGCCAGCAGCCCGCTCGGCGCCAAGGTTGCCGAACAGGCCGGGCTGATGCGCCACCAGATCGATTATTATCTTGACCGTGCCCGGGTCGCGGCGACCGCCGGCGTCGCGGTGTCGGTCACCGAGGTCGGGCCGGTCGCCGAGAGCTTCGCCCGCGCCATGCGCCGCATTTACGCCGACCGCGGCACCACGCTCGACGTCGATGTGCCGGCAGGTTTGCGCTTCCAGGGCGAGCGGCAGGATCTCGAGGAACTGATCGGCAACCTCGTCGACAATGCCTTCAAGTGGGCCAGATCGCGGGTGGTGCTGACCTGTCGGCTGCTGCCGGGATCGGACCCCGACGGCCGGCCGATGCTGGGGATCACCGTGGAGGACGACGGGCCCGGCCTGACAGAGGAGGAATGCGCACAAGCCGTGCGCCGTGGCCGGCGGCTCGACGAGACGCAGCCCGGGTCCGGCCTCGGCCTGTCCATCGTCCGCGACCTCGCCGATCTCTACGGCGGCGCGTTCGCGCTCGCCCGGTCGGATCTCGGCGGTCTCAGGGCGACGCTGCACCTGCCGGCCGCGTGAGAGGGTACCGAGGCCATTTCCGCTGCCGCGCGGGGCCTCGTCGCCCAAGCGGCGGCGCCTTCGGCGCGTCGAAGGCCTTGATATGGCCCCATTTCGCCCGATGTTCGGCAAGGCGGCGCGGTCACCCTACCGCGTGCTGCCTGTTGCCGGCTGCCGCCGGCATCCTACCGGGGGTTCCGCAGAGGAGGATTGGACGTATGCGCTTCGTGAAATTCGCCGCCGTGGCCGGGCTCGGCCTTCTGCTCGCGGCCTGTCAGCAGGATCGCACGGGCGAGGTGCTCGGAACCGCGGTCGGCGCGACCGCGGGCGGCCTCATCGGGTCCACCATCGGTTCGGGCAGCGGCCGCACCGTCGCGACGGCGGCGGGCATCGTCATCGGCGGCCTGATCGGCAACCGGATCGGCGCCGCTGCCGACGAGGATGCCCGTCGCCGGGCCATGGAGGCCGAATACCGCGCCCTTCAGTACGGCCCGCCCAACAGCCCGGTCGTCTGGCGCGATCCGAACGCCAACATCTATGGCGAGGTCGTGCCCGGAGCACCTTATCAGCGGGCCGGCTACGGCTATTGCCGCGACTACACCCACACGATCTACATCGACGGCCGGCCCGAGGTCGGACGCGGCACCGCCTGCCAGAACCCGGACGGCAGCTGGCGCACGATCAGCTGACGGCCGCGCGCGGTCGGGCAGGGGCATCGCGGTGGGGCGACGCGCCCCGCCGCCCGCCCCCCTCTCGCCGGGCGTTCCTCGCCCCGCTTTGCCATTTCTTAAGGCCCCGCGCCGAAACTGTTTGCGACTGCGCGACCTGGACTACGGGCCGCGGGTCCCGCGTTGGACAGTCGGCGTATGAGCGAATCCTCCGCACTCGTTGAACAACTGAGGTCGTACCTCGTAACGCTGCCGCCGAAGACGCGCGCGCGGCTGGTGCGCGAGATCGAGATGGCGCGTCTGAAGGGCCAGTCCGAGCCCGCCCATGCCTTCATCCTTCAGGCGGTCCGCGACGTCATGCGCGAGGAGGCCGAGGCGGCCGAACGCACCGGATCGCCGCAGCGCCTGTTCTGCGAGCCGCTGGAACCGTTCCTGGTCGACGAGGTCGGCGAGTCCAAGCGGCGCGGCTTCATCCATCGCGGCTCGCTCGATCACATCTGGCGGTGGCTGGTGCGCGACAGCGACATTGCCGCAGATCTGCGCGCGCGCGAGCGCGAGGCGACCGAGGCGCTTCTTGACGGCGACGAGCACAAGGCGGCCGAGATGTCGCGGACGATGCGTGCCGAAGCGGTGCCGGTGATCGAGGCGGCGCTGGCCGAGACTGCCGGCGACAGCCGCAGCCGGATGAAGTTCTCCGTCCAGCTCGGCGGCGGCCGGGTGGTCGAGGATCTCGAGGACATGCTGGCCATTCTCCGCCAGGAGGACAAGCTGGCGAAGTTCGCCGCCCGTCTGCCCGACGAGATCGCGGTGCTCGACGACGAGCTTGCCGCCTCGATCCTGCGCCGACTGCGCGACGAGTCGAAGGATATCGTCTACCCGCTGATCGTCGTGTTCCGCCGCCTCTACCAGCCGGCGGGGCTGTTGCGGCTGCTGACGCTCTACGAACGTACTGACGACGGCAAGCGTCTGGTCAAGAGCCGGCTCGCGCCCTGTGTCGATATCGTCACCGCCGAGATGGAGATCGTGCTGGCGCGGCTGTCGCGCACGGTCGGCCGGCCGAACGCGTACGAGGCCCACGTCCAGGCCATCCGCCGCTTCTACGAGCTGGCCAACGGACTCGGTGTCGCGGTCGATCTCGACGGCGTGCCGGAATGGCGCAACCTGCTGGCCGCGCAGCGGCGGCGTGCCTCCGAGATCCTGTCCTCCGACGTGCAGGGCATTCCGGGCGCCGTGCGCCGGGCGCTGCGCCCCCGCCGCCGCGAGGGCGAGCGCCGCACGCCACCCTCGGAGACCGCGATCCAGGAGGCCGAGTATGCGGTGCGGACGATGATGGCGCTGAAGCCCTACCGCAGCGAACTCGCCATGAACGAACTGCTCGGCAACGTCATCTCCCAGGTCGAGAACTACATCGAGGTGGTCAACGGCGCGATCCTGCAGGACCTGCGCACCGCCACCGGCCCCGACCGCGACATTGCTCGCGCCGAGCTCGAGGCCGCCATCCGCATCAACGCCATCGTCTTCGGCGAGAACTACGCCGCCCTGCTGCGGCGCAGCGGCGAAGTTGCCAGCACGCGGCTCGCCCAGTTCGACGAGGACGACACCGACGACCTGGCCGCGCCGGCGGCATAGACGGGGCGAGCGGCGCAATCGCGCGGGCGGGGTCGTCGATCCCGCCGACGAGGATGCGCGACCCTGCCCCCGCCGGTACTGGCGGCGACGTCCTCGGCCCTCCTGCGCTCGATCCGGCCGAGCGCGACGCGATCCGCTCCGGCTTCTGCTTGACCTGCCTCATCGCGCCGCCAGCGTCTGACGTGGTAGTGACCGTGGCTGCGACGCTTTTGCGTTTGCCGCCGCCGATCGGCGTTATATCTAGTGGCTGCCATGGGTCTCTGGGTCGTCCTCGCCATCCTTACCGCGCTCGCGGTCCTGTCGGTGCTCGTGCCGCTCACCCGCAGCCGCGCGGCCGCGGCCGGGGCGGAGGCATCCGATGTCGCGGTCTACCGGAGCCAGCTGCGCGAGATCGACGCGGAACTTGCGCGCGGACTCCTCGACCCGCGCGAGGCCGAGGCCGCCCGGCTCGAGATCGGTCGCCGCCTGCTGGCCGCCGACCGCGCCGCGCAGGCGCACTCCGCCGCGGTGCGACCGCTGCCGCGGGGGCTGGTCGCGGCGGTCATCGTCGCGGTGCCGCTGCTCAGTGTCGGGCTCTACCTCGCCGGCGGCGCACCCGGCTATCCGGACCAGCCGCTGTCGGCGCGCCTGCAGAAGCCGGTGGAGGATCAGGACTATGCGATCCTGATCGCCCGGGTGGAGGAGCATCTTGCAGCCAATCCGCGCGACGGTCAGGGCTGGGAGGTGCTTGCGCCCGTCTACATGCGGCTCGGCCGCTTCGAGGATGCCGCCCGCGCCTGGCACAATGCGATCCAGTTCAGCGGCGCGACGGCGGCGCGCGAGGCGAATTTCGGCGAGGCGCTGGTGGCGCTCGACGACGGCATGGTCTCCGAGACCGCACGTGCGGCCTTCGAGCGGGCCCTCGCCAGCGAGCCGGGCAATGCCAAGGCGCGGTTCTTCCTGGCGGTTGCCGCCGAGCAGGACGGCGACACGGCCGGCGCGGCGGCGCAGTGGCGGGCGCTGCTTGCCGACAGCCCGCCCGATGCGCCCTGGCGCGGCGCGGTGGCGCACCGGCTTGCCGCACTGGAGGCCGGAGCCGACGCGACAGCGGCCGCGCCCGGCCCGTCGGCCGCAGATGTCGCCGCTGCCGGCGCGATGACTGCGGAGGAGCGCGCCCGCATGATTTCGGATATGGTGGCCGGGCTTGCCGCCCGCCTTGCGGAGGACGGTCGCGATCTCGACGGTTGGCTGCGGCTCGCCCGGGCCTATGTGGTGCTGGGAACGCCGGACAAGGCGCGCGACGCGCTCGCCTCGGCCCGGCGCAACTATCCGGACGATGCCGAGGCCGGCGCGCGCATCGAGGCCGCCGAGCGCGAGCTCGGACTGGGTTCGTGAGGAGGCTGGAACAATGACCCGCAAGCAGCGCCGCCTGATGCTGATCGGCATGGCCGGGCTGGTCCTGTTCGCCGCGGTCGGCCTGGTGCTGGCCGCATTCCGCGACACGATCGTGTTCTTCAACAGCCCTTCCGACGTGATCGCCGGCAACCTCGAGCCCGGCAAGCGCATCCGTCTCGGCGGTCTGGTCGAGGACGGCAGCTTCGTGCGCAAGGAGGGGATGACGGTCGAGTTCACCGTCACCGACACCGCCAATGCCATCCGGGTGGTGTATACCGGCCTGCTGCCGGACCTCTTCCGCGAAGGACAGGGCGTGGTGACGGAAGGGGCGATGGCGCCGGACGGGACATTCCTCGCCGACACGGTGCTGGCCAAGCACGACGAGACCTACATGCCGCGCGAGGTTGCCGACGCCCTGAAGAAGCAGGGCCACTGGATGGGTGAGGAGGCGGAACGGTGACGGCTCCGCGCACCGTGCGACCGAGGGCCCCTGCAGGATATCGGCGCGCCACCCGGCGCTTCGCCCGATGATTGCCGAGACCGGTCACTTCGCGCTGGTTCTTGCGCTGGCGCTGGCGCTGGTGCAGTCCGTCGTGCCGATCTGGGGCGCGCGCCGCGGCGACCAGCGGATGATGGCGGTGGCGCCCAGCGTTGCCGGCGCCCAGTTCGCCCTGGTCGCGCTCGCCTTTGCGGCGCTGACCCTCGCCTACGTCCAGTCCGACTTCTCGGTGCTCAACGTCTACGAGAATTCGCACTCGATGAAGCCGCTGATCTACAAGATCACCGGCGTGTGGGGAAACCACGAGGGCTCGATGGTCCTGTGGATCCTGATCCTCGCCCTGTTCGGTGCGCTCGTCGCCGCCTTCGGCGCGAACCTGCCGGCGTCGCTGAAGGCGACCGTCCTGTCGGTACAGGCCTGGATCGCCACGGCATTCCTGCTGTTCGTGCTGCTGACCTCGAACCCGTTCGTCCGGATCCTCGAGCCGCCGGCCGAGGGAAGGGGACTGAACCCGATCCTGCAGGATCCCGGCCTCGCCATCCACCCGCCGCTGCTCTATGGCGGCTATGTCGGCTTCTCGATCGCCTTCTCGTTTGCCGTTGCCGCGCTGATCGAGGGGCGCATCGACGCGGCCTGGGCACGCTGGGTGAGGCCCTGGACGCTGGCTGCCTGGATATTCCTGACGCTCGGCATCGCGCTCGGCTCCTACTGGGCCTATTACGAGCTCGGCTGGGGCGGCTGGTGGTTCTGGGACCCGGTCGAGAACGCCTCCTTCATGCCGTGGCTGTCGGGCACCGCGCTCTTGCATTCGGCGATCGTCATGGAGAAGCGCAACGCGCTGAAGATCTGGACGGTGCTGCTCGCCATCCTGACCTTCTCGCTGTCGCTGCTCGGCACCTTCCTGGTGCGCTCGGGCGTGCTGACCTCGGTGCATTCCTTCGCCACCGATCCCGCCCGTGGCGTCGTCATCCTGATCATCCTCGCGACGGCGGTCGGCGGCGCGCTGGCGCTGTTCGCCTGGCGGGCCGGCACGCTGACCCAGGGCGGCGTATTCGCGCCGATCAGCCGCGAGGGCGCGCTGGTCCTCAACAACCTGTTCCTGACCGCGGGGTGCGGCGTGGTCTTCGTCGGCACGCTCTATCCTCTGGCGCTCGAGGCCCTGACCGGCGACAAGATCTCGGTCGGCGCGCCGTTCTTCGATGCGACCTTCGCCCCGCTGATGGTGCCGCTGCTCCTGGCGGTGCCGTTCGGACCGATGCTCGCCTGGAAGCGCGGCGACCTCTATGCGGCGAGCCAGCGGCTGTTCGCCGCCGCCGGCCTGTCGATCCTCGCCGTCGTCATCGTCCTGGCGCTGTCCGAGGGCGGTGCCGTGCTGGCGGCGCTGGCCGTCGGTCTCGGCGTCTGGCTGATGCTCGGGGCGCTGTCCGAGATCGTCTTTCGCATCAAGCTGTTCCAGGCGACGCTCAGCGAAAGCTGGCACCGCGCCATCGGCCTGCCGGGCTCGGCCTGGGGCACCATGCTTGCCCATTTCGGTGTCGGCGTGCTCGTGGTCGGCATCACCGCCGTCACCGTCTGGCCGGTCGAGCGGATCGTTGCGCTGCGCCCCGGTGAGACCATCGACCTGGACAGCTACCAGCTGACCTTCGCGGGCGTGGCGCCGCTGCGGGGGCCGAACTGG
Source organism: Tepidamorphus gemmatus (assembly GCF_004346195.1). NCBI lineage: Bacteria > Pseudomonadati > Pseudomonadota > Alphaproteobacteria > Hyphomicrobiales > Tepidamorphaceae > Tepidamorphus > Tepidamorphus gemmatus. Next base: position 11,850 of record NZ_SMAK01000008.1, read on the forward strand.
CGGGCGGAGACGGGTCACTTCGTCATCCGCCGGGGCGGTGTCGAGGTCGGCACACTCGATCCGCAGCGCCGCGTCTACGAGGGCTCAGGCATGCCGACAACGGAGGCCGCGATCCGCACCTTCGGCTTCAGCCAGGTCTACGTCTCGCTGGGCGAGAGCGGCACCGACGGGACGGTCGCGGTGCGTGCCTTCTACAAGCCGTGGGTGACGCTGGTGTGGATCGGTGCGCTGATCAGCGCGCTGGGCGGCGTCGTCTCGCTCTGCGACCGCCGCCTTAGGGTCGGCGCGCCGCGCCGCGCCCGCGGCCGGCTTGCGCCGGCGCCTGCGGAGTAGACGGGATGCGAGGCCTTCTCCGCGCGATGGCGCTGATCGCGATCTGCCTTGCCGCGTCGCCCGCGCCGGCCGTCCAGCCGGACGAGGTGCTGGACGATCCGGCGCTCGAGGCGCGCGCCCGGTCGATCTCCACCAACCTGCGCTGCCTCGTCTGCCAGAACCAGTCGATCGACGATTCCGACGCCCCGCTCGCCCGCGATCTCAGGATCCTGGTGCGCGAGCGGCTCCAGGCGGGCGACAGCGACGAGGAGGTCGTCGCCTTTCTGGTCGATCGCTACGGCGAGTTCGTGCTGCTCAGGCCGCGCGTCGCGCCGCACACGCTGATCCTGTGGGCGGCGCCGGTCTTGCTGCTCGCCGGCGGCGTCGCTGCCGTCTGGCTTGCCGCCCGCACCCGACGCCGCCACGATCCTGCCGCGCTCACCGAGGCCGAACGCCGCCGCATCGAGGAACTGCTCGACGCCAAGGAGTGAAGGCCGCTCGCCTGGCGCCGCTCTGCCAGCGCCGGGTCGGTCCGGGACTGCCAGTCGGAACCCGTGGCCCGGAACTGCTGCGCGATGTCGGCCGACAGGCGGCTGGTCACCGCCTGCGGCGGTTACGGACTGGGCGGGGCGGCAGGGCGTGCCGCGGCAGCGTCATGGCCGTCGGGGTCGCCCTTGTCGGCATCGCCGCGCCGGTCTCGGCCGATGCCTCAGCGGGCGCGCTTCGAAGCCAGGCTTGGGCACGCCGGGTCACCATCGTCGGCAAACGACAAGGACCCGGTCCGCCGCCCGTCCGGGCGGCGCTACCGGGTCCCTGGACGTCAGGCTGCCCGACCGATGCCGGGCGGCGGTGTCACAGGGCGCGCAGGTTCGCGGCGGCAGACTTGCCGCTGCGGCGGTCGATGGCGACCTCGAACGACACCTTCTGGCCCTCGACCAGCGGCTGCATGCCGGCCGCCTCCAGCGCGGTGGCGTGCACGAACACGTCCTTGCCGCCGCCATCAGGCTGGATGAAGCCGTAGCCCTTCTGGGTGTTGTAGAATTTCACGGTTCCTGTCGGCATTGCGATCTCCTTCGAAAACGCAAGATCACGGGTGCACGCCCATCGCGCAACCCAACCATCCGAAGTCAGCGTTGTCTTGGGATCCGCCCCGACGAAGGGCAGCCGGCAAGCCAGGCTAAGTATTCGAACTGCGCGGGAATCTACAACGCGTCCCCGGACTTGGCAATTTGGAAGATTGACCGGAGTTCGGTCATCCGCCGCCGGGCCGCCGGAGTCGCCTCGGCGCCGCACCAGGCGGGGTCGCGGCGGCGCCGACCTTACCGACATTTCCCGACCTTACCGACATTTAATGCCCCGGACAGGCGGCGGTAATGAGCCCCGACCCATATTCGGCGACGAAACGGGCGGACCCCGCCCTGCGAGAGGAACTGAGGAGCATATGCCTATGTCGGGTCACAGCACCCCAACTTCTGTCCGCCGGCTCCGCTCGGCCCTGCTCGGCGGCGCGGCGGCGCTGGCGATCGTCGGTGCCGCGGCCGGTACGACGATTCTCAATCCGCCAGTCGCCACAGCCAAGGACATCACCGCGCGGGTCCAGTCGACCGCGCCGTTCGACTTCGCCGATCTTGTCGAGGCGGTCCGGCCGGCCGTCGTCAGCGTCGAGATCGAGCGCCCGGCCACGCCGGCCGCGGTCGCCGGCGGCGCGCCGGACATGCCGCAGATGCCGGGTTTCGACGACCTGCCTGAGGACCACCCGCTGCGGCGCTTCTTCCATGAGTTCGAGCAGCGCTTCGGCGAGAACCGCGGCGATCGCGGCGGCGAGCAGCACGGCCAGCCGCGCCGCGGTCCCGGCATGATGGGTCAGGGTTCCGGCTTCATCATCTCCGAGGACGGCTACGTGGTGACCAACAACCATGTCACCAGCGGCGCCGGCAAGATCACCGTCAAGTCGATTGACGGCAAGTCGTATGAGGCGACGCTCGTCGGCTCCGACGCCCGCACCGACCTCGCCCTGCTGAAGATCGAGGCGGACGGGCCGCTGCCCTACGTCTCCTTCGCCAAGGAACGTCCGCGCGTCGGCCAGTGGGTCGTTGCGGTCGGCAATCCGTTCGGTCTCGGCGGCACGGTGACGGCCGGCATCGTCTCGGCCGACGGCCGCGACATCGGCTCCGGCCCCTACGATGATTACCTGCAGATCGACGCGCCGGTGAACCGTGGCAATTCCGGAGGCCCGACCTTCAACATCAATGGCGAGGTCATCGGTGTGAACACGGCGATCTTCTCGCCGTCGGGCGGCAATGTCGGCATCGCCTTCGCCATTCCGGCCTCGGTCGCGGTGCCGGTGATCGAGCAGCTCAAGGAGCACGGCATGGTCAGCCGCGGCTGGCTCGGCGTGCAGATTCAGCCGGTGACCGAGGACATCGCCGACAGCCTCGGTCTCGACACGGCCAGCGGGGCGATCGTCGCCTCGACGCTCGACTCCGGGCCTGCCCGCGCGGCCGGTATCAAGTCCGGTGACGTGATCCTGTCGGTCAATGGTCAGCCGGTGGCCGATGCCCGCGACCTCGCCCGCAAGATCGGCAACCTGAAGCCCAACGCCAAGGCCGAGCTCGGCATCTGGCGCGACGGCGACCTGCGGACGATCTCGGTCGATCTCGGCGCCCAGCCAGGCGATCCGCAGCGGGTCGCGGCCGCCCCGGCGCTCGAGCGCGATGCGCTGGCGAAGTTCGGCCTCGCGGTTGCGCCGGCCGATGACGACAACGGCGTCGGCGTGCGCATCGTCGAGGTCGATCCCGACAGCGAGGCCGCCCGCAAGGGCCTGCAGGCCGGCGACGTGATCGTCGCGGCCGGCGGGGCCGAGATCGACGCCCCCTCCGACCTGGCCGAGGCGGTCCGTACCGCCGAGGAGAAGGGTCGCAAGGCGGTACTGTTCCGTGTCCGCTCCGGCGACAGCGAGCGCTTCGTCGCGCTCGCCTTGCCGAAGGCATGAGCAGGAACATGGAACACGGTAACGGGACGGTGCGGTCTCCTCTCGCCCCCGCCGCTCAACTGTCCCGTGCGGCAGGCTGGCACGCCCAGCCTGCCGCTTCGCCGCGGGTTCGGGTAAGCTCCCGGCCCATGAAGATTCTCCTGATCGAGGACGATCGCGAGGCCGCCCAGTATCTGGCCAAGGGCCTGCGCGAATCCGGGCATACGGTCGATCTGGCCGCCGACGGGGACGAGGGCTACGACCTCGCCGCCACGGGCAACTACGACGTGCTGATCGTCGATCGCATGCTGCCCAGGCGCGACGGCCTGTCGATCATCACCCAGCTGCGCGCCGAGCACGTGTCCACCCCCGCGCTGATCCTCTCGGCGCTCGGCGAGGTGGACGACCGGGTCAAGGGCCTGCGCGCCGGCGGCGACGACTATCTCGCCAAGCCGTATGCCTTTTCCGAACTGGCTGCCCGCGTCGAGGCGCTCGGCCGCCGCCGCGGCCCCTCCGATGCCGGCACCGTGCTCAGGGTCGGCGATCTCGAACTCGATCGCCTGGCCCATCGCGTCCAGCGCGCCGGCGTCAACATTCCCGTGCAGCCGCGGGAATTCCGCCTGCTCGAATACCTGATGCGCAATGCCGGCCAGGTGGTGACCCGCACCATGCTGCTCGAGCACGTCTGGGATTATCACTTCGATCCGCAGACCAACGTCATCGACGTCCACATCTCGCGCCTGCGTGCGAAAATCGACAAGGGGTTCGACCGTCCGCTGCTGCACACCGTGCGCGGCGCCGGCTACGTCATCCGGGACGGCGAGGATTAGCCGGCGCGCCCCCTTCGCCGGCGCGAGGTCTGCCCGCTTCTCCACCGGCTGATTGCCGATTGACCGTCGGCATGCTTCAACACGTCCCATGCTCGAAGCCCTCAAGCTGCTCAGGTCGACCGCGTTCCGGCTGTCGCTGGTCTACCTGGCGGTGTTCGCCGCCTTTGCGGGGCTGCTGATCGCCTATCTGTCGTGGAACACCTGGGTGATCTTCACCCAGCAGCTCGATTCCACCATCGAGGCCGAGGTGCAGGGGCTGGCCGAGCAGTATCGTCTCGGCGGCGTCCTCCGGCTGGTCCAGGTCATCGACCGGCGCACCCGCAATCCCTCCAGTTCGCTCTACCTGGTGCAGGATCCGCAAGGTAACCGCATCGCCGGCAATGTCGCCTCGGTGCCGGCGGCGACCTGGGAGGCGGAGGGGCTGGTCCGCATCAGGTACACGCCGTTCGAGGAGAGCTCCGGCAAGACCTACGAGGCGGTGGTGCGGGTGTTCGACCTGATCGGCGGCTTCCGGCTGCTGGTCGGCCGCGACGTCGAGGAGCGCCGCCACCTGCAGGAGATCGTCTGGCGCGCGACGCTGCTCGCCGTGGTGCTGATGATCGTGCTCGGGGTCGGCGGCGGCTACTACGTCTCGCGCCGCATCCTGGCACGGATCGACGCGGTCGCCGAGACCAGCCGCACCATCATGGCCGGAGACCTGTCGCAACGCGTGCCGCTGTCGGGATCGGGCGACGAGTTCGACCGCCTCGCCGAGAGCCTGAATGCCATGCTCGACCGCATCGAGCGGCTGATGCATGGTCTGAAGGAGGTCTCCGACAATATCGCCCACGATCTCAAGACACCGCTGACACGGCTGCGCGGCCGGGTCGAGGCGGCGCTGCGGGCCGACCCCTCCGAGCAGGGCTACCGCGAGGCGCTGGAGCAGACGATCGAGGAATCCGACCGTCTCATTGCCATCTTCAACGCGCTGCTGATGATCGCCCGCGCCGAGGCGGGCGCGGCCGGGGTGAGCTTCGCGCCGGTAGACGTCGCTGCGGTGGCCCGCGATGTGGTCGAGCTCTACGAGCCCGCCGCCGAGGAGGCCGGTATCGGTCTCGTGATCACCGGGAGCGAGCCGGTCCGGGTCCTCGGCAACCGTGAACTGATCGGTCAGGCGATTGCCAATCTCGTGGACAACGCGCTGAAGCATGGCAGCGCCGGACGAGCGGGTATTGCCACCGACCCGGACGGATCGGGCGGGGGCTGCGGCGCGGTCCGTGTCTCCGTGACCATCGCCGACGGCAAGGCGAGGATCGCCGTGGCCGATAGCGGTCCCGGCATCCCCGAGGCCGACCGGTCTCGGGTCGTCGAACGCTTCGCGCGGCTCGAGGCGTCGAGGTCGGCGCCCGGCGCCGGGCTCGGCCTCGCGCTGGTCGCCGCCGTCGCCCGTCTGCATTCCGGCGAACTCGCCTTTTCGGACGGCAATCCGGGTCTCGTGGCAACGCTGGCGCTGCCGCTGGCGCCGGCCGGCGAGGCGGCGTCGGGGCAGGGCAGCCCGCCCGTTCGTGGCTGATTGCCTTACGGCAGTATTACGTAGAGGAAGATCGGCTTGCGAACGTGTTCGCGGCCGCCGCAACTGTCGACGATGCGGAATATCTGATCTCCGGCTTGCGGCAGGACGGCATTAACGATTCCGTCAGCAACCTATGTTGTCGTTTCTGCAGGGGCTCAACTTCCGCGTCCACCTTCCGGACAGGGGCAGATCCTTGGCTGTCATGCCGCAGTTCGTCCGCGAGGCGGCGGGACGGGAGCTCGTCGGCGCATCGGAGGAAGGAAAGATGCAGTATGGACTGATGGACAGGATGTCCATCGCGAAGAAGCTCGGGTTTCTCATCACGGCGATGGTCCTCGCCATCGCCCTCGTAGGCGTTGTCGGCCTCATCAACATTCGCGCGATGAAGGGGCAGATCGACGAGATCGGCGGCAACTGGCTGACCAGCATCGAGACGATGGGCCGTCTCGCCAACGAGACCCAGTCGCTGCGCGGGCATGTCACAGGCCATCTGCTCGACCGGACCGCCGAGGCGAAGCGGACGCGCGACTCGCGCATCGCCCTAAGACTGGAAGCGATTCGCGGCCTCGAGGCGGCCTACGAGAAGCTGATCGTGATGCCCGAGGAGCGGCAGTTGTTCGAGCAGCTCAAGGCGGCGATCGCCGACTATGTCCGCGAGGCGCGGCCCGCCCTCGAGCTGTCGAGCCAGCAGCGCATCGAGGAGGCGGCGACCGTCGTCGAGGAGAAGCTCAATCCGATCGGCGACCGGATCGGCGCGCTGATCCGCGATCTGACCGCCTTCAATTCGCGCGAGGCCGAGAAGGCGCGGGCAACGGCCGACGGCGTGGCGGCGTTTGCCGTCGTGACGGTCATCGGGCTGGTGGTGGCGGTGGGCGTGCTCGCCGCCGGCTTCGGCTGGATGATGATCCGCCGCACCTCGCGCGACATCGACCGGATCCTCGCGCCGATGACTCGCCTGTCGCAGGGCGATCTCGACGCCGAGGTGCCGTTCCGCGGGCTCGACACCGAGGTCGGCCGCATCGCGGCGGCGCTGCAGGTGTTCAAGGATGCGCTGATCGAGAAGCGGCGCGCCGACGAGCTTGTCCGCGTCGAGAACGAGGCCAAGCAGCGCCGCGCCGAGATGCTCGACCGCATCACCAGGGACTTCGAGGCGGCGGTCGCCGGCGTGCTCGATGCGGTGACGGCGGCGACCACCGAGCTTCAGGCCACTGCCGGCGCGATGTCGTCCACCGCCGACGAGACCAATCGCCAGTCGATGACGGTGGCCGCCGCCGCTGAGCAGGCCTCGACCAATGTCCAGACGGTCGCCTCGGCGGCCGAGGAACTGTCGGTGTCGATCGCGGAGATCAACCAGCAGGTCTCCAAGTCGGCCAGCATCGCCGGCCGCGCCGCCGAGGAGGCGGAACGGACCAACGAGACGGTCCGGACGCTCGCCGATGCCGCCCAGAAGATCGGCGACGTCGTCAGCCTGATCAACGACATCGCCAGCCAGACCAACCTGCTGGCGCTGAACGCCACGATCGAGGCGGCACGCGCCGGCGAACTCGGCAAGGGCTTCGCGGTGGTCGCGGCGGAGGTGAAGAACCTCGCCAGCCAGACCTCGCGCGCGACCGAGGAGATCGCCGCGCAGATCGCCGGCATGCAGGGCGTGACGCAGGAGGCGGTGGCGGCGATCAACTCGATCTCGGCGACGATCGGCGAGGTCAATGCGATCGCCACCTCGATTGCCAGCGCAGTCGAGGAGCAGGGTGCCGCCACCCAGGAGATCGCCCGCAACGTCCAGCAGGCCGCGTCCGGCACCACCGAGGTCTCCGCCAACATCTCCGGCGTCCGCGAGGCCGCCTCCGAGACCGGCGCCGCCGCCCAGCAGGTGCTCGGCGCGGCCGAGGAACTGGCCCGTCAGGCCGATGGTCTGCGCCGGCGGGTGGGCGACTTCCTCTCGCAGGTCAAGGCAGCCTGATCGGCCTTGCCGATGGCTTGGCCGCCGGGCATTCGTGTCAGCGCCTGCCCGGCGGCGGTCGTCGCACGACGTTCCGAGAATTCAGACACACGGTAGCGCAACCATCTGGCGGCCGCGGCGATTTGCGGTAAAAGTCCCCGCCATGGGAAATCTGCGACGAAGCGGGCCGGATCTCGCCGGATGAACCGCCCGACATCTGCGACCCGCCGCTCCGCCGGTCTCGCCGACCGGCTGAAGGAACGACCGCTCGTCGTCGACGAGGCCGCGGCGGCGGGTTTCCTCGACGATCTGCGGACCGCCGCGCGCGCGGCGAAGTGCCGCAAGCTCGCCGCGCGGCTGAAGGACGACGGTCTGGCGGAATTCCTCAAGGGCGTGCTCGATGGTTCTCCCTGGCTGAGAGGCCTGCTCGTTGCCGATCCCGCCATGGCCGAGCGCGTGCTGACGGCCGATCCGGACAGCCACCTTGCCCGGCTCACCGCCGAGCTTGCCGGTGCCGTCGGCGCGGCGGAGGGCCGCGACGCGGTGATGCGGCTGCTCAGGCTCTACAAGGCCGAGGCGGCATCGCTCATCGCCCTCGCCGATCTGGGCGGTGTGTGGACGGTCGACCGCGTCGTCGAGGCGATGACCGCGGCAGCCGATGCAACCGTTTCCGCGTCGGTCGACTGGCTGTTGCGCGCGGCCGCCGCCCGCGGCGATCTCGATCTCGCCGATCCGGCGCATCCCGGCGCGGGCAGCGGCTGGATCCTGCTTGCCATGGGCAAGCACGGGGCGGGCGAGCTCAACTTCTCCTCCGACATCGACCTGATCGTCTTCTACGATGCCGCCCGTTGCCACCTCGCCGATCCGGACGAGGCCGAGAAGCTGTTCGTGCGGCTGACGCGCGATCTCGTCAGGCTGATGCAGGAGCGCACCGGCGAGGGCTATGTATTCCGCACCGATCTGCGGCTGCGACCCGATCCGGGTGCCACCGCGGTCGCGGTGCCGCTCGATGCGGCGCTGCAATACTACGAGAGCCTGGGCCAGAACTGGGAGCGCGCGGCGATGATCAAGGCGCGCCCCTGCGCCGGCGACATCGAGGCCGGCGAGCGCTTCCTGCACGAGATCGCGCCCTTCGTCTGGCGCAAGTACATGGACTTTGCCGCGCTCGCCGACGTGCACGCGATGAAGCGGCAGATTCATGCCCACAAGGGCCATGCGAAGCTGGCTGTGGCCGGCCACAACCTGAAGCTCGGCCGCGGCGGCATTCGCGAGATCGAGTTCTTCGTGCAGACCCAGCAGCTCATCACCGGCGGTCGCCATCCCGAATTGCGGACCCGCCGCACGCTCGAGGCGCTCGATCGTCTGGCCGAGGGCGGCTGGATCGAGCCGAGGGCGCGGGACGATCTGGCTTCGGCCTACCGCTTCCTGCGCCGGCTCGAGCACCGGCTGCAGATGGTTGCCGACGAGCAGATCCACTCCCTGCCCGACGATTCGGAGACGCTGACGCGCTTCGCGAGGTTCGCCGGGTTTGCCGATGCCGATGCCCTGTCGCAGGCGCTGCTGACGCACATGCGCAGCGTCCAGGGCCATTACGCCAACCTGTTCGAGGACGCCCCGACGCTGAGCGGCAGCGCCGGCAGCCTGGTCTTCACCGGCGACGACGACGATCCCGAGACGCTGGAGACGCTGACGCGCATGGGCTACCGCCAGCCCAGGGAGGTGACGGCGGCCGTCCGCGCCTGGCATTTCGGCCGTATCCCCGCCACCCGCAGCGCCCGCGCCAAGGAGCGCCTCACCGAACTGACGCCGGCCCTGCTCGAGGCGCTGGCGGAGACGCCGAACCCCGATGCCGCCTTCAACGCGTTCGATCAGTTCGTCGGGCGCCTGCCCGCGGGGGTGCAGCTGTTCTCGCTGCTGTGGTCGAACCCGCATCTGCTGCGGCTGCTGACGGTGATTCTCGGCACCGCGCCCAGGCTTGCCGACCTGCTGCAGCGCCGCCCGCGGGTCTTCGCGGGGCTGCTCGAGCCGGATTTCTTCGACAAGCTGCCCGGCCGCGCGGCGCTGCGCCGGCGCCTCGACGAGACGCTCGCCGAAGCGACCGGCTACGAGGATGCGCTGGACCGCGCCCGCATCTTCGGCCAGGAGCAGGTGTTCCTGATCGGTGTGCGCATCCTGTCCGGTACGGTTTCGGCGGCGGATGCCGGCGGCGCGTTCACCCGCCTCGCCGAGGTGCTGGTCGACCGCCTGCACGAACTGGCCGCCGGCCACCTCGCCGAGAGCCACGGCCGGATCGCAGGCTCCGATGCCGCGCTGGTGGCGATGGGCAAGCTCGGCGGCGCCGAGATGACGGCGGGATCCGATCTCGACCTGATCCTGCTCTACGATTATGCCGGCGACGAGCCGCAGTCGGACGGCCGGCGGCCGCTGCCTGCCTCGCAATACTACATCCGGCTGACCCAGCGGCTGGTCGCGGCACTGTCGGCGCCGACCGCCGAAGGCAAGCTCTATGATGTGGACATGCGGCTCAGGCCATCCGGCCGTGCCGGTCCGCTCGCCACCCATCTCGACGGCTTCGCCGCCTACCAGGCCGAGGAGGCCTGGACCTGGGAGCACATGGCGCTGACGCGGGCGCGGGTCATCAGCGGTCCGCAGCCGCTCGCCCGCCGGATCGAGGCCGTGATGGCCGGCGTCCTGAAGGCGCCGCGCGATCCGGTCAGGTTGAAGGCCGATATCGTCGAGATGCGCGAGCGCATCCAGCGCGAGAAGGGCAGCGACGATCCCTGGGAGATCAAGCTGGTGCGCGGTGGCCTCATCGATATCGAGTTCATTGCCCAGTACCTGCAACTCGCCCACGCGGCGGACAATCCGGAGATCCTGTCGCAGAACACCGCCGCCGCGCTCGCCGCCTGCCGCCGTGCCGGACTGTTGACGCCGGCCGATGCCGAGGTGCTGGAACCCGCCTGCGGCCTCTATCACGCCCTGACGCAGGTGCTCAGGCTCTGTCTCGACGGGCCGTTTGATCCGCAGGCGGCCCCGCGCGGCCTCGATCATCTGCTCTGCCGGGTCGCCGACCTCCCCGACCTTGCCCGCGTCGAGGCCCATCTCAGGGACACGCAGTCCCGCGTGGTGGATGTGTTCCGGCGGCTGCTGGGGTAGGTTCGCCCGAGCGCTCGTCGCAGCGGCCCGGAAGGGGCAGCCGCCTTTGGCGGCCGCCTGCCTTCGACTCACGCCGCTGCGTCGGCGGCCGGGTCGAGCTGGCCCTCGATGAAGGCTCCGACGTCGGCGGCGGCGATCCGTGCGGGCTGCGGCTCCTTCGGCAGCCGCACCGTGACGATCGTGCCCTTGCCTTCGGTGGAGCGGATGCGCAGGGCGCCGCCGTGCAGCTCGACCAGCGAGCGGGCGATCGCCAGGCCGAGGCCCGAGCCCTTGTGGGATTTGGTCAGCAGGTTCTCGACCTGCACGAAGGGCTGGCCGAGCTTGCGCAGCTCGTGCTTGGGAATGCCGATGCCGGTGTCCTCGATCGAGATGGTGATCCCGCCCGACACGGCCCGCGCCCGGACCTTGATGGCGCCATCGGCCTCGGTGAACTTCACTGCATTGGCAAGCAGGTTCAGGAGGATCTGCTTCAGCGCCCGCCTGTCGCCGCGCAGGCCGAGATTCTCGCCGATGTCGATCGAGGTGGTGATGTTCTTCTCCTGCGCCCTGAGCGACATCAGCCTGAGGCAGTCGTTGGCGATCTCGCCAAGATCGACGTCCTCGACCTCGAGCTTGTAGCGGCCGGCCTCGATCTTGGACATGTCGAGGATGTCGTTGATGACGTCGAGCAGGAACTGGCCGCTCATCCGGATGTCGCGGCAGTATTCGACATATTTCTCCGAACCGAGCGGGCCGCAGGTACCGGTCTCCATCAGTTCGGAGAAACCGATCACGGCGTTGAGCGGCGTCCTGAGTTCGTGGCTCATGTTGGCGAGGAACTCGGACTTCGCCTTGTTGGCCATTTCCGCCCGGGTCTTTTCCTTGGCGTAGCGTTCGGCGAGATCGACGAGCTGCTGGGCCTGCAGTTCCAGTGTCTGGCGGGAGCGGCGCAGGTCGGCGACGGTGCCGAGCAGTGCCCGCTCGCTTTCGAGCAGCTTCTCCTCGTGCTGCTTCAGGGCGGTGATGTCGGTGCCGACGCTCACGAAGCCGCCATCCTTGGTGCGTCGCTCGCTGATCTGCAGCCAGCGACCGTCCTCGATCTGCGCCTCGTAGAGCCGGCCGACGCCGTTGGCGCCGCCGGAGCTCTTCTCGTCGATCCGCACGATCGGCTGGCGGCTGTGCTGCATCACCGTCTCGTACGGCGTTCCCGTACGCACCACCGAATCCGGCAGCCGGTGCAGCTCCTGGTACTTGGAATTGCACATCACAAGGCGGTTGTCGGCGTCCCACAGGACGAAGGCCTCCGAGGTCGTCTCGATCGCATCGCGCAGCCTGAGGTCGGCGGTAGCGCTGCGCTCGGCCAGCTCCTTCTGCTCGGTGACATCGACGGCGATGCCGACCAGATGGCGTTCGCCGGTGCGCGGGTCGACCGAGATCTCGGCGCGTGCGCGCATCCAGATCCACGATCCGTCGACGTGGCGGGCGCGGAAGGTGAGATCGACATGCCCGGCCGGCTGTTCGGCGAGCGTTCTGGCCAGCCCGTACAGATCGATGTCGTCGGGATGCAGCAGCGCCGACATGTCGCCGATCGACAGCGCCCGGTCGCCGCCCTCATGTCCGAGCATCTCGAGCATCGACCCCGACCAGAAGATCCGCCCGCGCGCCACGTCCCAATCCCACAGTCCGCAGCGGCCCTGGCGAAGCGCCCGCTCCAGCCGCTCCTGAGCGCCCTTGTGGGTCTGCTCGAGCCGCCGGATCTGGCTCGTCTGCCAGTGGAAGCCGAGGCCGACCAGCAGCAGTGCCAGGGCGGTGGTGACGAAGACGGTGGTCGGCAGAGCCGCCGCGTTGCGCCAGACGGCGGTAATGGTGCCGATCGGCGCAACCACTGCGATCGAACCGAGCGGCGCGGCGAGATGGCGGACGGTCACCAGAAAGCTGTCGCCGGCCTGAGACTGCACCCGGAACACCCCGGCCCGCGCACCGAAGGTGCTGAGCGGCTGGGCGGCGCCGAGCAGCTCGGCGAGGCCGGCGGGCTGGCTCGCCGATTCGAGCGGCAAGCCGGCGACGATCTGGCCGGACGGATCGGCCAGCAGGACCTGCAGGCCGTTCGACAGGGCGATGCCGGATACCGCCTCGTCGAGCGCGGTCTGCGCATAGGCGATGGTGGTGTCGACGGGCTCGCCGGCATAGGCGTTGGCCATTCGCGCGGCGATCAGGTCCGCGATCAGGCTCATCTCGCCACGCACCTGCGTGTCGGCGTCGTCGAGCGCGCGGATGTTGACGACCACCGCCGCAGCGACCGTCACCAGCACCATGATCACCAGCAGCGGCGCCACCAGCCGGCGTATCACCGGCTCGGATCGCTGAAGCCGCTCATAGGTCGGCCGGACCAGATCGCCCAGTATTTCTCGAACGCCGGACAATACCTCATCGAGGCGCGAAACGCGCCTTGCGGACGCCGTCCGCTGCATATCGACCCCCTTCGGAAAGCCACCGGTGTGCCCGCACCGGAAGCGCCGCATTTCTTCCCGAATCGGTCTATTCGAATCAAATACAGGGCGATTTGTCCAGCAGCGACAGCTTCACCGGTTACGGTTTCTTAACGGTGAGTCTTTCCGACAACTTGCGACTCGGCGGCGTGTTGCCGGGGCACGGCACAAGATGTGATCGGCATATCTGTCGATCTCCCGACATCTGGTAGATTCGGTCAGGGTCGGCCCCGAAATGTGGGGGGGCGTGCGCCGGGCGCCGGCCTGCCGCGAAGGCCCGCGGCTATCCGGACGGCCTCACTCGAGGCTGCGGCGCACGATGTCGCTGGTGTCGCGCGACAGCCCGTCGAGGCTGGCGATGCGCTCCAGCTCCGCCCTGGCCGCCGCGCGGCGTACAGGCTCCAGCACCCGCCAGCTCCGGAAGGCCGACAGCAGGCGTGCGGCAAGCTGCGGGTTCGAGCGGTCGATCTGCGTCGCCACCTCGCCGAGCAGCCGGTAGCCGGCCCCGTCCGGCCGGTTGAACTGGGCGGGGTTGCCCGACGCGAAGGCGCCGATCAGCGCCCGCACCCGGTTCGGATTGGACAGCGCGAAGGCGGGGTGGCGCATCAGCTCGATGACCCGGCCGAGCGTTGCCTCGCCGGGCGCCGTTGCCTGGATGGTGAACCACTTGTCGAGGACCAGCGGGTCGTCGCGGTAGCGGTCGTGGAAGGCCGCGAGCGCCGCTTCGGCCGCCTCGGCACCGGCCCGCACCAGGATCTGCAACCCGGCGAGCCGGTCGGTCATGTTGTCGGCATTGCGGAAATGGCGCTCCGCCATCTCGATGTCGGCGGCATCGCCGGTGGCGCTGAGCAGCGAGAGGGCGGCGTTGCGCAGCGCCCGCCGTCCGGCCGCTGCGGCGTCGGGCGTGTAGGGGGCGTTCAGCGCGAGCCCGCCATAGAGGGCGCGAAGCGTATCGGCGAGACTTGCCCCGATCAGGCCGCGCAGCCAGTCCTCGGCCGCGTGGATCGCGGCCGGATCGACCTCGCGGCCGATGTCGCGGGCTATGTCGGCCTGCGTGGGCAGATGCAGCGCCTGGGCCCGGAACGCCGGATCGAGGTCGGCAGACTCCGCCGTCCGCCGCAGCGAGGCGAGGAACCGCGCGTCCGCTGCCGGCGCGCCGCCCGCCCGGATCGCCGCCTGCGCATCCGTCAGCAGTCGTGTCGCGACGCTCTGCAGCGCCTGCCAGCGGTTGAACGGGTCGCTGTCGCGGGCCGCCGCGAACAGGAGGTCGTCGTCGTCGAGATTGGTGGTGAGCTTCACCGGCGCCGAGAAGCCGCGCAGCAGTGAGGGCACCGGCCGCTCGGCGAGACCGCGGAACACGATTCGCTGGCGCGCCGCGCGCAGTTCGATCAGATCGCCGGTGACGCCGTCGCCTTCGACAACGGCCGGCTGCATGTCCCCGCCGCTGCCGATCAGACCGAAGCGGATCGGGATCACCATCGGCTGCTTGACCGGCTGGCCCGGCGTCGGCGGGCAGCTCTGCTCGAGCGTCAGTTCGTAGCTCGACGTGCTGGCATCCCAGCGGCCGGTGGCGGTAACCTCCGGGGTGCCGGACTGGCTGTACCACAGCTTGAACTGCGTCAGGTCGCGGCCGCTCGTCTCGGCGAAGCAGGCGAGGAAGTCCTCGATCGTCGCCGCCTCGCCGTCATGGCGGGCGAAGTAGAGGTCCATGCCTGCCCGGAACGCCGCGTCTCCGATCAGCACCTTCAGCATGCGGATCACCTCGGCGCCTTTCTCGTAGACGGTCGCCGTGTAGAAGTTGTTGATCTCGCGATAGCTCTCCGGCCGCACCGGATGGGCGAGCGGCCCGGCGTCCTCGACGAACTGGTGCGCCTTCAACGTCCTGACGTCCGCTATGCGCTCGACCGGTCGCGAGCGCATGTCGGCCGAGAACTCCTGGTCGCGGAACACGGTCAGCCCCTCCTTCAGACAGAGCTGGAACCAGTCGCGGCAAGTGATGCGGTTGCCCGTCCAGTTGTGGAAGTACTCGTGGGCGATGATCGCCTCGATATTGGCATAGTCGGCGTCCGTCGCGGTCTCGGGGCTTGCCAGCACGTACTTGTCGTTGAAGATGTTGAGGCCCTTGTTCTCCATCGCCCCCATGTTGAAGTCGGACACAGCGACGATGTTGAACACGTCGAGGTCGTATTCGCGGCCGAACGCCGTTTCGTCCCAGCGCATCGAGCGCTTCAGCGCGTCCATCGCGTAGCCGCAGCGGTCCTCCTTGCCGCGTTCGACATAGATGCCGAGATCGACCGTGCGGCCCGATGCGGTGACGAAGGTGTCGCCGACCCGTCCGAGGTCGCCCGCCACCATCGCGAACAGGTAGCAGGGCTTCGGATGCGGGTCGTGCCAGACCGCATAGTGTCGGCCGGTGCCGGCGATGTCCCCGGACTCGACCGGGTTGCCGTTGGCCAGAAGCACCGGCGCTGCGACCTTGTCCGCCTCGAGCCGGACGGTGAACACCGCCAGCACGTCCGGCCGGTCGGGATAGAAGGTGATGCGCCGGAACCCCTCCGCCTCGCACTGGGTGCAGTAGATGCCGTTCGAGCGATAGAGCCCCATCAGCCGGGTGTTGGCCGACGGGTCGACCGCGGTGGCGATCTCCAGAACCGCGGCGGTGTCGGGCATCGACGCGATCGACAGTCCGCTCTCGTCGAGCCGGTAGTCGCCCGCCGCCAGCCTCCTCCCGTCGAGCTTCAGCCAGACGAGTTCGAGATCCTCCCCGTCGAGCCGCAGCGGTCCGCCGCCGCCGGCCGGATTGGGCCGGATTGCCAGCCTGGTCAGGATCTCGGTGCGTGCGGGATCGAGACGTACATCCATCTCGACCGTATCCACCAGCCAGGCCGGCGGCCGGTAGTCCTCGAGACGGATGACGGGGGCCTGGTCCTTGGCCATGACGGTGAAGCTCTCCTGCGGGACGACACGCGCTGATTTAGAGGCTTGGCGGCGGGGAGGGAAGGCCGGGCCGGTGAGGGGCAGGGCGCGAGGGCGGCGGGAACGGACGCTCTACCTCGCGGTCATGCCGCGCAACCGCTCGGTGCGGCGGCGCAGCAGTTCGACGGCGGTGAGCAGGATGACCGAGACCGCCACGAGAACGGCGGCGGCGGCGGCGATCGTCGGGCTGATGTTCTCACGCAGGCCGGAAAACATCTCGCGCGGGATCGTGCGCTGTTCGGGACCGGCGATGAACAGGATCACCACCACCTCCTCGAAGGAAGTGGCGAAGGCGAACAGCGCGCCGGTGATCATGCCCGGCAGGATGAGCGGGAAGATCACCCGAAACGCCACCCGCACCGGCCCGGCACCGAGGCTCGCGCCCGCCCGCGCGAGGTTCCAGTCGAATCCGGTGAGTGAGGCGAGCACGGTGATGACGACGAACGGCGCGCCGAGCGCGGCATGGGCGAGGATGATGCCGGTGTAGGAGGCCGTCAACCCGAGCGGAGCAAAGAAGAAGTAGAGTCCGACCGCGTAGATCACCACCGGGACGATCAGCGGCGACAGCAATATCGCCATGATTGCCCGGCTGCCGGGACAGTAGCCGCGCGACAGGCCGAGCGCGGCCAGCGTGCCGAGCGCGGTGGCGAGCAGCGCCGATGCCAGCCCGATCACCAGGCTGTTGCGGATCGACATCGCCCAGCGCTCGCTGGTGAAGAACTCCTCGAACCAGCGCGTCGTGAAGCCGCGCAGCGGATAGGTCAGATACTGCCCGTCATTGACCGACAGCGGCAGCATCGCCGCGATCGGCACGATCAGGAAGGCGAAGCAGAGGATCGCGCCGACCCACAGCGCGATCCGCCAGAGCCGTTCCGACAGGGTGAGGGAGCCGCCCATCGCCTGCCCTCAGATCGCGCCGGCCCGGACGCCGCCGACCAGCCGCGCATAGACCAGATAGAGCAGCAGCGTGGCAACCAGCAGGCCGGAGCCGAGCGCGGCTGCCAGCCCCCAGTTGGCGGTGCCGGTGGTGTAGAGGGCGATGAACGACGAGATCATGCGGTCCGAGGCACCGCCGACCAGCGCCGGCGTGATGTAGTAGCCGAGCGCGATGATGAACACGAGCAGCGCGCCCGCGGCGATGCCGGGCAGCGCCTGTGGCAGGTAAACCCGCAGGAAGGCGGTCGTTGGCGGCGCGCCGAGCGACTTGGCGGCGCGCATGTAGTCGGGCGGGATGCTGCGCATGACGCTGTAGGCGGGTAGGATCATGAACGGCAGCAGCACATGCGTCATGGCAATCAGCACGCCGGTTCGGTTGTAGATCAGGCGGAGGGGGGTATCCGAGAGCCCGAGCCACAGGATCGCCTGGTTGACGAAGCCGTTCTCCTGCAGCACCACCACCCAGGCGCCGGTGCGCACCAGGAGCGGCGTCCAGAACGGCAGCAGCACCAGGATCAGCATCACGTTGCCGATGCGCGACGGCAGGCTCGCCAGCAGATAGGCGGCCGGAAAGCCGAGTGCCAGGCAGAGCAGCGTCACCGACAGCGCTATGCCGAAGGTCCTCAGATAGACCTGCACATAGAGCCGTTCGGCTTCGGGAACCTGGACGATGGTGCCGTCCACGTCGCGCCTGCGGTCGATCGAGGCGAGCAGGAAGTAGTCTGAGATCGGGCCGCTGGCGTGATGGATCGCCGACCAGGTGGCCTTCTCGCCCCAGGCCGGATCGCGGGCGATCAGGGCCGCACGCCAGGATTCCGGCGCCTCATCGAGACCCTCGACCCAGCGCGCCGTGTTCATGGCGAGCGAGCGGCCGTTCGGCACCTCGTAGTTCAGCCGACGCGCGGCCGCCGCCGTCGTGCGGTTTTCCCATGAGGTGCGCAGGTCCTCCGCGAGCGCCGCGAACACCGCTTCGCCCGGAACGCCGCTCTCGTCGGTGCCGTGTTCCTTCAGCGCAGCCGCAACCCGCGGCCAGGCCCGCGCCAGCTCGTCGTCGGCGACGCTGCGCCGCAGCATGTCGGCGATCGGCGTCACGAAGACGACGAGCGTGAAGGCGAGCAGCGGCGCAACGAGCAGGAAGGCGCCGAGCCGCCTGCGTCTGAGCGTGCGCGCCAGCCGGCGGGCGATGATCCGGGGATCGTCCTGAGGCGGGGCGCCGTTCATCGGTGATGCCTGAGGTGCCGACCATGCATGGTTGCGACCACCCTCGCCGCCCCGTCCGATGGCCTTCGCGCCAAACTGGCATCGGGCAAGCCGGCATCGGCCAGGTGTGCAACGCCTGCGCAGGCCGGGATCGGGGCGCGCAAGCCCGATGCGCTGTGCCGTCCCGATCCCGGACGCCCACCGAAACGGCGCCCGGGATGACGGGGGAGGATGGTGACCGTCGGCTTCAGTTGCCGGCCCAGACGTTGAACCGCTCGGTCAGCCGGTCGATGTTCTCCAGCCAGAAGGCATCTGAGATCTGCAGCGAGACCGCGAGGTTTTCCGGCGCCGTCGGCAGATCCTTCAGCCGGTCGGCGGGGATCTGCGCGCTCGCGTCCCTGGCGGTGACGCCGTAGGCGATCGCCTCGGGCAGCTTCGCCTGGTTCTCCGGTCGGCCCATGAACTCGATCAGCTCGTAGGCGGCGTCGATGTTCGGGGAATCCTTCAGGATCACCCAGGAATCGAGGGTGTAGAGGCTGCCCGGCCAGACAATGCCGAAATTGCGGCCGTCATTGCGATTGGCTGCATCGATGCGGCCGTTGTAGACCGACGTCAGCACCACCTCGCCGGAAGCGAGCAGCTGCGGCGGCTGGGCACCGGCCGTCCACCAGACGATATCGCCCTTGATGGTGTCGAGCTTGGCGAAGGCGCGGTCGATGCCCTCCTCGGTGGCCAGCACGTCGTAGACCTGCTCGATCGGCACGCCGTCGGCCATCAGCGCGAATTCGAGATTGCCCTTCGGACCCTGACGCAGACCGCGCTTGCC
This sequence comes from Tepidamorphus gemmatus, assembly GCF_004346195.1. NCBI lineage: Bacteria > Pseudomonadati > Pseudomonadota > Alphaproteobacteria > Hyphomicrobiales > Tepidamorphaceae > Tepidamorphus > Tepidamorphus gemmatus. The sequence continues at coordinate 31,016 of NZ_SMAK01000008.1, forward strand.
GGGAATCTTGGCCGTGTCGAAGAAGTCGGCCCAGCCGGTCGGTGCCTCGGCCAGCCTGTCGCGATCGTATGCCATGACGAAGCTCCACACGATCGCGCCGACGCCGCAGTCGTGCACGGCCTGGTCGAGATAGCGTTCCTTGCCGCCGATGCGCGACCAGTCGATCTCCTCGAGGATGCCTTCGTCGCAGCCAAGCTCCAGTTCCTCGGATTCGACCTGCACCACGTCCCAGGTGGCGTTGCCCCCCTCGACCTGCGCGCGCAGCACGCCGATGCCGCCATCCCAGGATTCGTCCAGCAGGGGCTTGCCGGTCGCCGCCTTGAACGGCTCGAAGTAGATCTTCTTCTGCGCGTCCTGATAGGCGCCGCCCCAGGAGACCACGGTCAGGTCGCGGGCCTCGGCGGCGCCGGCCAGGCCGATGCTCACCGCCGCCGCGGCCACGACGGGCTGAATCCACTTCATGACATCCTCCCTCAGGGTGAGCCGGGACGGACCATCCGTCCCGCAACGGTGCATGCAGTTCCCTCGACCGTCATCGAAATCCCGGTCCTGGCCCGCGTCAAGCCGTCGCCGGAGCATCGAGCGCGCGACAGTCGGTCGCCGCCCAGCCGACCGGCACGATGGCCTGTTCGGTCAGCTGCAGCCGCGACGGCGCGTTGGGAACCTTGACGAAGAAGTCGTCGCGGCCGCACACGCAAAGTCGGGCGCGGATGTGGTCGCCGAGATAGATCAGCTCTTCGACGCGGCCCTCGAAGCGATTGTCGAGGCCGGCTGCGGCCTCGCCGATGGCGACCCGCTCGGGCCGGATCGACAGCATTGCCGCGTCGCCGACCGCCCCGGCCCGCACCGCAAGCGCCTTGACGAAGGCACCGCTGACCTCGACCTCGCACAGTCCATCGGCCAGCCGCACGATCCGGCCGGTCAGGCGGTTGTTCTCGCCGATGAACTGCGCGACGAACGAATTCTCCGGCGCTTCGTAGAGCACATCCGGACGCGACAGCTGCTGGATCACCCCGTCGTTGAACACCGCGATCCGGTCCGACATGGTCAGCGCCTCGGACTGGTCATGCGTCACATAGACGACCGTGACGCCGATGTTCTGGTGGATGTGCTTGATTTCGTACTGCATCTGCTCGCGCAGCTGCTTGTCGAGAGCGCCAAGCGGCTCGTCCATCAGCACCAGTTGCGGTTCGAACACCAGCGCGCGGGCGACAGCGACGCGCTGCTGCTGGCCGCCGGACAGCTGCCCAGGCATGCGGCCGCCCATCTGCGGCAATTCCACCATCTCCAGGGCCCGCTTCACCCTGGCCTCGATCTCGGCGCGGCCGAGCTTGCGGACCTGCAGCGGGAAGGCCAGGTTCTCCGCCACCGTCATGTGCGGAAACAGCGCGTAGTTCTGGAACACCATGCCGATGCCGCGCCGGTGCGGCGGGACATTGTTGATCGGCCGTCCGTCGAGCAGGATCTCGCCGTGCGTCGCCGTCTCGAAGCCGGCCAGCATCATCAGGCAGGTGGTCTTGCCCGAGCCGGACGGCCCCAGCATGGTCAGGAACTCGCCGCGCTCGATATCGAGATTGAGATTCTTCACGACGAGGCTCTGCCCGTCGTAGCTCTTCTGGACATCCCTGAAGCGGACGTGCGGATCGTCCCGTCCGCGCCGATCCGTCCCGCGTACCGTCATGACCCCCCTCTGGTCGGATGCCGCCCGGCTGTTGCCGTGACGGCTCCTCAGACCATTCCAAAAAAACCAATCAGCGGCAATGCCCCGGGCGGCACGGTCTGCGGTCCTGCGCGTCGTGCATGCGGCGCGATCGGGCAGGTGGCGGTTCCGCGACAGCCGATGTCGCCGCGCGGGCAGTGTCGGGCGCGCGTGGCGGATTTACTCGCCCTGCAGCGTGGCAGGCAGTCTGCCGGAGGGGGATCGACATGAGGACGGAAGCCCGGGTGGTGGTGATCGGCGGCGGCGTGGTGGGTGTCTCGACGCTCTACCACCTGGCGCGCAAGGGCTGGTCGGACGTGGTGCTGGTCGAGCGCAGGGAACTGACCTCCGGCTCGACCTGGCATGCGGCCGGCCTCCTGCCACTGTTCAATCTGTCCTACTCGGTGGGGCAGATCCACAAGTACTCGGTGCGGTTCTACCAGGAACTCGCCGAAGAGACCGGCATGGACACCGGCTTCCGCAAGGTGACCAATGTCCGTCTCGCCCGCACGAAGACCCGCTGGGACGAATACATGTACTATGCGGGGGTCGCCCGCACGATCGGCGTCGAGGTGAACATACTCACCCCCGAGGACATCCGGCGGCTGTGGCCGTATGTCAATGTCGACGGACTGCTGGGAGCGATCCAGCATCCCGAGGACGGCTACATCCAGCCCGCCGACCTGACGCAGGCGCTGGCGCGCGGCGCCCGCAACCGCGGCGCCGAGATCTACCGCAACACCACCGTCACGGCGATCGCGCCGCATCCGGGCGGCGGCTGGGTCGTGACGACCGACAGGGGCGAGATCCGTGCCGAACACGTCGTCTCGGCGACCGGGAACTTCGCGCGCAGGACCGGTGCGATGGTCGGCCTCGACATCCCCGTCATTCCCGTCGAGCACCAGTATATCGTCACCGAACCGCATCCGGGCATCCTGGAGCATCGCAGGAACGGCGGACTCGAGCTGTGCGTGCTGCGGGAGTCGGATTCCTCCTGGTACATGCGGGAGGAGGCGGGCGGCCTCCTGCTCGGTCCCTACGAGAAGGGCGCGCCCTGTTGCTATCTGGACGGGCCGGACGATCAGTCCGAGTACGAGCTGTTCCAGGAGGATCTGGAACGGCTCGAGCCGCATATCGAGACGGCGATCGCGCGCGTGCCGTGGTTCGGCGAGGTCGGCATCAAGAAGGTCTACAACGGCGCCATCGCCTACACGCCGGACGGCTCGCCCATCGTCGGGCCGGCCTGGGATCTGAAGAACTTCTGGCTGAACGAAGGCCATTCCTTCGGCGTCACGGCAGCCGGCGGCGCAGGCTGGCAGCTTGCCGAATGGATCGTCGAGGGCGAGCCCTCGATCGACATGATGGGCGTCGATCCGCGCCGCTTCGGCCCCTACGCCACCCGCGGCTATCTGAAGGAGAAGAACGAGGAAGCCTACGCCAACGTCTTCACCCCGCACTTCCCCGACGAGGAGCGCCCCGCCGGCCGCCCGCTGAAGACGTCGCCGTGCTATGGCCGCATGGCCGCGCTGGGCGCAGTCTTCGGCTCGGTCTACGGCTGGGAACGGCCGAACTGGTTCGCCCCCCTGGACTACGAGGTCCCGGCCGACGAGCTCGACGTCGACGACGTGCTGACCAAGCACAACCATCCCCCGCCCGATCACACCGGGCGCATCCGCGAGAAGTGGTCGTTCCGCCGCTCCAACTACTTCCCCTTCGTCGGGGAGGAATGTCGCACCGTCCATGAGGCTGTCGGCATCCAGGACATGTCGGCCTTCGCCAAGTGCTGGATCACCGGCCCCGGCGCCGAAGCCTGGCTCGACCGGCTGCTGGCGAACCGCATCCCGCGGACCATCGGTCGCATCAGCCTCTGCCACATGCTGTCGGCGAATGGTGGCGTCCGGGCGGAGTTCACCGTCTACCGGACCGGTCCCGAGAGCTTCTATCTGGTGTCGGCCGGCGCCTTCGAGCGCCATGACCACGACTGCCTGCGCAAGCTGCTGCCCGCCGACGGCAGCGTCACGATGACGCCGGCGACGACCGCGCTGGGCGTGCTGGTGATCGCCGGTCCGCGCGCCCGGGACGTCCTGCAGAAGCTCACCGACACCGACCTGTCGACTGCTGCCTTCCCGTGGCTGACCGGCAAGCCGCTGTCGGTCGGGCGCGCCTCGGCGCATGCGCTCCGGGTCAATTTCGTCGGCGAGCTCGGCTGGGAGCTGCATCATCCGATCGAGATGCAGAACACGATCTTCGATCTCGTCATGGAGGCGGGCAAGGACTACGGCATCCGCCCGTTCGGCATCCGCGCAATGGATTCGCTCAGGCTGGAGAAGTCCTACCGGCTGATCCCGCGCGAACTGTCGATCGAGTATTCGGCCTTCGAATCCGGGCTCGACCGCTTCGTTCATCCCGACAAGGGCGACTTCATCGGCCGCGACGCACTGCTGGCGTGGCGGCAGCGGGGATTCTCCAACCGCTTCGTGACGATGGAGGTGCACGGCATCACCGATGCCGATGCGCGCGGCTCGGAACCGATCCTGAAGGATGGCGAGCTGGTCGGCCGCGCCACGTCGGGCGGCTACGGCTGGCGGCTGGGCAAGTCGCTGGCGCTCGGCATGGTTCGCCCGGATCTCGGCGAGATCGGGACGGAGCTTCGAATCCGCATCCTCGGCGAGGACTACCGCGCGACCGTGATCGAGGACTCGCCCTTCGACCCGGCGAACCAGCGGCTGCGGAGCTGACGGACCAGGCTATTGGCGCGCGCTGTCCGGGATGTTGCCGTCCTTCGACAGGAGCACCGCCAAGGGGCGCCAGGCCGGAATGTGCGAGCAGACGATCATCACGATGACCATGATCGGCACCGACAGGAACATGCCGACGATGCCCCAGACCGAGGCCCAGAAGGTCAACGACAGCAGGATCACCAGTGGGCTGAGGTTGAGCGAGCGGCCCATCAGCGCCGGCTCGATGAAGCTGCCGATGGTGAACTGCAAGGCGCTGACGCCGAGCGCGATCACCAGGAACGGTCCGAACGAGTCGAACTGAACCAGCGCCACCAGCGCCGGCAGGATGGTGGCGATCACCGAGCCGATGTTCGGGATGAAATTGAGGAAGAATGCGAGCAGCGCCCAGGTCTCGGCGAAATCGAGCCCCATCGGCCTCATCACCAGGTAGGCGGTGCCGGCCGTCAGCGCGCTGGTGAACAGCTTCACCGAGAAGTAGCGCTGGATGCTGTCGGAGATCGACAGGATCACCGTCTCGATGCGTTCGGCCCGGCCGGGATCGGGGAACAGCCGGGCGAGCTTGACGTGGAAACGCGGCCGCTCGACCAGCATGAAGCCCATGTAGAGCACGATCAGCGAGATGATGGCGAGGATCGCGCCGGCCGAACCGACGAGGCCGGCGAGCCGGGCGGTGATGTTGATTTCGGCGACCATCCGCTGCAGATCGGCCACCACGTCGCGGCCGAACAGCTCCGCGGTCTGGTTGAGCATCTCCTGGAAACGGCTGATGTAGCGCGGGCTCGCCGCCACCACCGCCTCGATCTGGGAGGTCAGGATCGAGGCGATGAGGAACAGCCCGTAGGCGACGACGGCCAGCCCCACCACGGTCGCCACCGGTCGGGGCACCGACCATCCGGCGATGCTGATCCGGGTGATCCGGCCGATCAGCGCCGACAGCAGCGTGAACATCAGCAGTGCGATGGCGACCGGGATCAGGAACGATCGCCCGACATGCAGCGCCGCCATGACGATGGCCGCGGCCACCAGCCAGAGGAACCAGCGCGGCATCAGCATGGCAGCAGGGCCGTCCACCGGCCATCCGCCCCGGTTGCTGCCGGTCCGGTCGCGGCGCCCCGTCTCACTCGGCCAGCTCCCGCTCGCGCCGCTCCATCAGCGGCGAGCGGCCATAGAATTCACGGTAGCACTTCGAGAAATGCGAGGCCGAGACGAAGCCGCAGGCGACCGCCACCTCGACCACCGGCAGGTTCGACTGCAGCAGCAGGTGCCGGGCGCGGTCCAGCCGAAGTTCGAGGTAATAGCGGGCCGGCGAGCGCCCCATGGTGCGGCGGAACAGCCGCTCGATCTGGCGCCGCGACAGCCCCGCGAACCGTGCCAGCTCGACCAGCGTCAGCGGCTCGGCGATGTTCGCCTCCATCAGCTCGATGATGGTCAGCACCTTGGTATTGTGGATGCCGAGCCGGGCCCTGAGCGGCAGCCGCTGGCGGTCGTGCGGATTGCGGACCCGGTCGGTCAGCGCCTGTTCGCACACCCGGTTGACCACCGTCTCGCCGAGATCCTGGTCGATCAGATGGAGCATCATGTCGAGCGAGGCGGTGCCACCGGCGCAGGTGTAGATGTTCTTGTCGACCTCGAAGAGGTCGGCATAGATGTCGGCCTCCGGGAACGCCTCGGCGAAGCCCGGCAGATTCTCCCAGTGGATGGCGCAGCGCTTGCCGTCGAGCAGGCCCGCCTTGGCCAGCACCCAGGCACCCGTGCACATCGCCCCGACCGTCACGCCGCTGCGGTTGAGCTGCCGGAGCCAGGAATAGAGCGCCTTGGAGTCGAATTTCTCGACGTGGACGCCGGAGCAGACGAAGAACATGTCCGGCTTCTCGTCGGTCGGGAAGCGCCGCTTCTCATCCTCAAGCGAGCCGTCGACGGCGACCTGCACGCCATTCGAGGCGAGGCCCGGCCCGCCGTCGAGCGTCACCAGCCGCCACTTGTAGAAGGATTGACCGATCTGCCGGTTGGCGAGCCGCAGCGGTTCGATCGCCGTGGCGAACGCGATCATCGAGAAATTCGGTACGAGGAAGAACACGATACGACGCGACCGCGCGACGCTTGCGTCCATGTGAGGCCTCTCCGGGACCGCGACGGTGCGGCCGGGCGTCCGGCCGTCGGATGTCGCAATCAGACCAGTCTTCGCTCCTAGAGGACAATCGGGCCGGGCGCAAGCGCGCCATGGTGTCGGCGGTTCCTGTACGGCCGCATTCAGGGATTGGCGGCCGGCGGGGAGGCTTGGATCGGGCAGCGTCGCTCGCTACTCTCCCTCGTCATCCCGGCCGGAGCGCAGCGGAGAGCCGGGATCGGTTTCACGCCGGCGCTGAAACAGGCCCGATCCCGGATCGCCGCCCGTACGGCCTGCGGGATGACGAGGGAAGCAAGGGGCGGATGGAATCCGCCCGGGAGCGGGGGTAAGGTGCGCTACTCCGTCTTTTCGTTGATCCGCGAAGGCCTGACGGGACATGCCGGCTGGCCGCGTGCCTGGCGCAATCCGGACCCCAAGCCCGCCTACGATGCCGTGGTCATCGGCGGCGGCGGCCACGGCCTGGCGACCGCCTACTATCTGGCCAAGGAGCACGGCATGACGCGGATCGCCGTGCTCGAAAAGGGCTGGATCGGCGGCGGCAATTCCGGGCGCAACACCACCATCATCCGCTCCAACTACCTCTTCGATGAGAGCGCGGCGATCTACAACCATGCGCTCAACCTGTGGAAGGGGCTCGGCCGTGAGCTCAACTTCAACATCATGATGAGCCACCGCGGCGTGCTCAACCTCGCCCATGACGAACACGAGGGCCGGCAGCTCAAGCGCCGCGTCGAGGCCAACCGGCTGAACGGCGTCGATGCCGAATGGCTGGATGCCCGGCAGGTCAAGGAATTCTGCCCGGTCATCAACATCTCCCAGCAGATCCGCTATCCGGTGATGGGTGCGACGCTGCAGCGGTCCGGCGGCGTCAACCGCCATGACGCCGTGGTCTGGGGCTATGCGCGGGCGGCGGATGCGATGGGCGTCGACATCGTCCAGCAGTGCGAGGTCACCGGCATCCGCGTCGAGGCCGGTGCCGTCACCGGCGTCGAGACGACCCGCGGCTTCATCAGGACCCCGAAGGTCGCCTGCGTCACGGCCGGCCACACCTCGGTGATCGCCGCGATGGTCGGGCTCAAGCTGCCGATCCAGAGCCACCCGTTGCAGGCGCTGGTGTCGGAGCCGATCAAGCCGCTGGTGCCCTGCGTGATCATGTCGAATGCGGTGCACGTCTATGTCAGTCAGTCCGACAAGGGCGAACTGGTGATCGGCGCAGGTATCGACGCCCACAATTCCTATACCCAGCGCGGCTCGATCGACATCATCGAGCACCAGATGGCGTCGCTATGCGAATTGTTGCCGGTGGTCTCGCGCCTGAAGATGATGCGCCAGTGGGGCGGCATCGTCGATACCTGCCCGGATGCGAGCCCGATCATCTCCAAGACGCCGGTGAAGGGCTTCTACATCAACGGCGGCTGGGGCACCGGCGGCTGGAAGGCGACACCGGGCTCGGGTCACGTCTTCGCCTGGACGGTTGCAAAGGACGAGCCGCATCCCATCGCCGCACCCTTTGCGCTGGAGCGCTTCTACACCGGGGCGCTGGTCGCCGAGCACGGTGCCGCAGCGGTCGCGCACTGAGGGGGAGGCAATGAACGCCGCTGGATCAATCAGGCTCCGCGCCCACCGTCCCGTTCGGGGAAGGTTCGCGCGCCACTGCGGTCCGCTCTGCCGGAAGGTCGCCCCATGTTCCTGATCACCTGTCCGTATTGTGGCCCGCGCGATCAGTCGGAGTTCTCCAACGCCGGCGAGGCGCATATCGCCCGGCCGACCAACGGCGAGGAACTGAGCGACGAGCAGTGGGCGGATTTCGTCTTCCTGCGCACCAACCCGAAGGGGCTGTTCGCCGAGCGCTGGGTGCACACCGCCGGCTGCCGGCGCTTCTTCAACATGCTGCGCAACACGGCCACCGACGAGATCCTCGCCGTCTACCGCATCGGCGAGCCGCGGCCGCAGGTGACGACCGCAGGACCCGTCACGCCCTCCGGCGAGGCGCCGATCGGCTCGGGCAACGATGCGGTGAAGGTGATGCGGCCGGGGGAGGGAACGGAATGAGGGCGATCCGGCTTGCCGAGGCAACGCCTTCGTCCCGGACGGCCGCAGGCCGATCCGGGATCGGGAGGATGCGGCGATCCCGTCGTTGCGCCTGGATCCCGTCTCTCGGCGTCGCGGCGGCCGGATGGCTGCATGCGACGACCGCTCGCCCGGCTCGCAGGTCCCGGCCATGACCGCGCAACCGTACCGGCGCCCCTCCGGCGGGCTGATCGACCGCTCGCGGTTGGTGCGATTCCGCTTCGAGGGGCGCGACTTCGCCGCCCATCCCGGCGATACCCTCGCCTCGGCGCTGATCGCGGCGGGCCAGCACATGGTGGCGCGCAGCTTCAAGTATCACCGCCCGCGCGGCATTTTCGGCGCCGGCTCCGAGGATCCGGCGGCACTCGTCCAGATCGGTCGCGATCCGGCGCGCACCGAGCCGAATGTCCGCGTCACCGAGCAGGAGGTCTATGACGGCCTCGAGGTGCGGGCGCAGAATGTGTGGCCCTCGCTCGGCTTCGACATCGGCGCCCTCAACGACCTCCTGTGGCCGTTCCTGCCGGCGGGGTTCTACTACAAGACCTTCATGGGACCGCCCGGCAACTGGATGACGTTCGAGCCATTCATCCGACGTGCCGCCGGCATGGGCCGCGCGCCGACCGCACCCGACCCCGATCGCTACGAGTCGATCAACCGCCATTGCGATGTGCTGGTCGTCGGCGGCGGACCGGCGGGGCTGATGGCGGCGCTGTCGGCAGCGCGATCCGGCGCCCGAGTCATCCTCGCCGAGGAGACCGACCGCCTGGGCGGCCGCCTGCTGGCGCTCGATCCGGACACGACCCGGCTGGGCGGCAAGGCGCCTGCCGAGTGGGTGCACGGCGTTGCGGCCGAACTCGCCGGCATGGCTGAGGTGCGCATCCTCACCCGCACGGTGGCGTTCGGCTACTACGCGCAGAATTTCGTCGGCCTGTGGGAGCGCGTCTGCGATCATCTCGCCCCCAACGACCGGCCGGAGAACCTTCCGCGCCAGAGGGTCTGGCGTGTGCGCGCCAGGGAGGTTGTGCTCGCCACCGGCGGCATCGAGCGGCCCCTTGTGTTCCACGAGAACGACCGGCCGGGCATCATGCTCGCCGGCGCGGTGCGCACCTATGTCCATCGTTACGGCGTGCTGCCGGGGCGACGTGTACTCGTCTTCGCCAACAATGACAGCGCCTGGGAGGCCGCTTTCGATCTGCAGAGGGTGGGCGCCCGCATTGCCGGGATCATCGACATCCGCCGCGACATCGCGCCGGACCTGCTCGCCATGGCGGCGGAACGCGGCATCTCGATCCATCCTGGCTCGGCGATCACCGGCACTTCGGGCCGGTTCCGGGTCTCCGGAGCAACCGTCCGCAAGCTCGACGGGTCGGGCGGTGTCGAGGGGCCGGTCACCGCCGTCGAATGCGACCTGATCGCCGTCTCCGGCGGCTGGATGCCCAATGTCGCGCTGTTCTCCCAGTCGCGCGGCAAGCTCGCCTTTGACGAGGCGATGGGCGCCTTCCGGCCCGGCCAGTCCTGGCAGGCGGAGCGATCGGCCGGCAGCGCCGCCGGCACCTTCGACATCGAAGGCTGCCTCAGGGACGGGGCGAAGGCCGGTTCCCAGGCGGCTGCGAAGGCGGGCTTCACCGCCCGCATGCCGCGTCTCCCGAGGGTCGAGGGCGACGAGCGGCCGCAGGGATCACCGCGGATCCTGTCGGAGGTGCCGAGCGGCCTGCCGAAGCACAAGGTGCGTGCCTTCGTCGACCTGCAGGACGATGTGACGACCAAGGATCTGCGCCTTGCACTTGATGAGGGATACGACTCGATCGAGCACGCCAAGCGCTACACCACGACCGGCATGGGAACGGATCAGGGCAAGGTCGCCGGCATGAACGCCGTCGCCTTCGTCGCCGACACGCTCGGCAAGCCGGTCTGGCAGGTCGGCACCACGACCTTCCGCCAGCCCTACAAGCCGGTCACTTTCGGCGCGCTCGCCGGCCAGCATGTCGGCGGTCATTTCCACCCGCGCCGGGTGACACCCATGCACGCCTGGCACAAGGCCAACGGCGCCGTGTTCGAACCGGTCGGCGACTGGCTGCGGGCGCGCGCCTATCCGAAGCCGGGCGAGAGCTTCGCCCAGGCGGTCGCCCGGGAATCGCGCGCGGCCCGCGAGGCGGTCGCCGTGCTCGACGCTTCGACCTTGGGCAAGATCGACATCCGCGGCAAGGATGCGCGTACCTTCCTCAACCGGGTCTACACCAATGCCTGGTCGAAGCTCGCGCCCGGCCGCGCCCGTTACGGGCTCATGCTCGGCGAGGACGGCATGGTGATGGACGACGGCGTGACCGCCTGCATCGCCGACGACCATTTCCACATGACCACGACCACCGGCGGCGCGGCGCGCGTGCTGAACTGGCTCGAGGACTATCTCCAGACCGAATGGCGCGACCTCGACGTCTATCTGACCAGCGTCACCGAACAGTGGGCGGTGGCGAGCCTGTCGGGACCGGCAAGCGCCGGCGTGATCGCCGATCTCTGCGACGGCCTCGATGCGGATCCGGATCGCTTCGAGTTCATGAGCTTCCGGGACGCCACCATCGACGGCATCCCGGTGCGGGTCTTCCGCATCTCCTTCACCGGCGCGCTCGCCTATGAGATCAACATCGCTGCCGACTATGGCCTGTGGCTGTGGAACCGGGTCATGGAGGCCGGCGCCGCGTACGGCATCCAGCCCTATGGCACCGAGGCGATGCATCTGTTGCGCGCCGAGAAGGGCTTCATCATCGTCGGCCAGGAGACCGACGGCACCATGACGCCGATGGATCTGAGAATGGACTGGATCGTCTCCAGGACGAAGGGAGACTTCATCGGCAAGCGCTCGCTGAGCCGCGCCGATATGGTGCGCCCCGACCGCAAGCAGCTGGTCGGGCTTCTCACCGAAGACCCGGCGCTGATGCTGGAGGAGGGCGCCCACGTGATCGGCACCGACACCGAGCCGCAGCCGCCGGTGCCGATGCTCGGCCATGTCACCTCCAGCTATATGAGTCCGACGCTCCAGCGCTCGATCGCGCTCGCCGTGGTCAAGGGTGGCGGCGCTCGGATCGGCGAGCGGCTCTGGGTCGCCCGCAAGGGGGCCCGTCCGATCCCGGTCAAGGTGACCGAGACGGACTTCCTGAAGCTGAGGGAGGACGGCCTTGTCTGAGGCCCTGTCTGCCGTCACCTCCGATTCCCGGCGCCGCGCGCCGCTTGCGCACCGTACCGCGATCAAGGCGATGGAGGGCGCCGCCTCAATGGCCGAACGGGCCTTCCTTGGCAAGCTGGTGCTGCGTGTCGATCCGGCTGCCGGCGATGCGGCGGTGACCGGGATCATCGGCGTGTCGCTGCCGACCAGGGCCTGCACCTCGACCCGGCAGGGCGAGACCGCGATCCTGTGGATCGGTCCAGACGAGTTCTGGATCATCACCGCGCCGGACGCGCAGACATCGCTCCTCGCCGGGCTTGCCGAGGCGATGGCGGGCCTCCGCCATCAGCTCGTCGACGTCTCCTCCTACTACACCGCGATCGAGCTTGCCGGACCGCGCGCCCGGGACATGCTGATGAAGCTTACGACACTTGATCTGCATCCGCGCGCGTTCGGGGCAGGTCAGGTCGCCGGCTCGATGTTCGGCCGCACCCAGGCGGTGCTCTGGCAGGTCGAGGCGGACGAGGCTGAAGGCGGCCCACTGTTCCGCCTGTTCGTGCGTCGCTCGACGGCCGACTATCTCTGGTGCCTGTTGGCCGAGGCCGGCCGCGAATGGGGGATGCCGCGTCAGGCGCCGCTCGCCGGCGAGACCTGGCAACTGGAGCGATAGGCCACGTCGGCCGGGGGCAACGTCAGGACGGCACGGCCCGGTTCGGGAACGAAAGACCGGGTCGCCGACCGCCAGATCGGTGCTCCGGGCTCAGCAGGCCGACGGCGGCGCCTCGGCGACCACACGGCCGGCGACGCCACCCTCCAGGACGATGCGGGGACTGGACAGCTCGCCGGTGATCTCGAACGGGGAGACGATCGGGATCAGGTTCGGTCTCAGGGCCCGGGGATGCGCCACCATGTCGATCCTGTCGGAGCGGAAGTCGATTCGCCCCGCCGCGGTGACGATGACGTCGTCGGTCTCCACCACGAGCTTCCGGATCTGCGTCGCGCCTGCTGCGAAGGCGAGGTCGGCATCCATGCAGGCGATCCTCGCCATCCCGGTTCCCGCCGATGGGGCGGTCAGCCACGACGGCAGCACCAGCCCCGCAAGGTCGATCAGCCGGGTGCCGATCACCCCGTCGACGAGTCTCAGCGTCGCCGTGCCGTCCGCCTCGCTCAACGCCGCCTGGACGCTGCTGCCGCTCGAGGTGACATCGAAGGTCGCGTTCAGGATCCCGCTGACCGGCAGATCGACGGCGAGCTGCTCCAGCGCATCCTGGATCGGCCAGCTGCGGAGCCGGCCGTCGACGCGGAACGGCCGGCGGTCCTCGGCGAGATTCATTTGCCCGTTGAAATCGAACCGACCCTGCCGGAACGCGAGCCGCATCGACTGGGCGCCGAGCATCCCCGCGTCATAGGTCAGCCGGCCCGACACGTTGCTGACACCCTCGCCCCGGGCGACGTCGATGCGGCCGGCGCCGACCTCGACGTCGATGCGGGGATGGCGCATCGGATGGCGGGCCACATCGTCCGCGCCCCGGTGCGGCGCCGGTGCGCCTTGCGCGTCGTGCGGCGCCATGCGGGTGCGCAGCGTCGCCAGGCTTCGCGCGACGCCGGCGAGCCTGCGCACGTCGCCGAGCGCCAGCGCCTGTGCGGAGACCCGTCCACCGATCACCGGCCGCCGCGCCTCAGCCGCGATCGACAGGTCGGCTAGGATCTCGTGCGGGCCGATGGTCAGCCGTCCGTCGATGGCGCCGCTGTCCGGACCGAGCGTCAGCGCACCGGTATAGGCAAACCGACCTGCTGCTGCGACGGGAAGCGCCGCGGCCTCGGCGAAACGGGCAAAGTCGGGAACCGAGAGCGACACATCGAGAGCGGCTTCGTGTGCCGGCCGGCGCAGGTCTGCCGTGAAGCGGATGTCGGCGGAGGATCGGCATGATCGGTCTTGCTGCGGCCCGGCCGGCGTGCGCCTCTGCGGATCGACGGGCAGGTGCAACGACGATTCGCTGTCCCGTATCGTGCCATTGCCATCCCAGCCGGAAAATCGGTTTCCACGTCTGCGGGAAGGGCTCCATGGCAGGGATCAGCGGATGATACGGCGGACGTGTTCGATCCGGCCTGATCCGGCTTCAGTCCGCGCTCGCACTGTCGTTCCGTTCGCCCCCTTGCTCGCTCCCGCGCCCACCCCCTCTCTCGCGCCGCCGCTCGCGCCGGCGACCGGCGGCCTCGCCGTCGGTAACGAGCCTTGGCGCGGGCAGGCTGACCGCTTCCGACAGGCGCGGGAAGGCATCCACCTTGTTGGGCAGTGCCATGGCATTGACGAAATGCTCCTGGAAGCGCGGTTCGAGCGCCGTCTCGATCTTCTCGATGCGGGCCACCAGCTTCTCGACCTCGGCCCGGTAACCCTTGTTGATGAGGCACATCCGTGCGCCGGTCCCCGCCGCATTGCCCACGGCCACCACCCTGGCAAGATCGCAGTCGGGGATCAGACCGAGCACCATCGCGTATTTCGGGTCGATGAACGAGCCGAAGGCGCCGGCAAGCTTGATGCGATCCACGGCCGCGATGCCGAGCTTGTCCATCAGCAGCTTGACGCCGGCATAGAGCGCCGCCTTGGCGAGCTGGATGGCGCGCACGTCGTTCTGGGTGACCTTGAGTTCGTGCGTCCCCCGCCACAATACATAGGCGAAGGTGCGTCCGGTGGCCACGATCCGCTCGCTGCGCGCGGCGAGCGCTCCGTCGATCACCCCCTCCGATGTGATGATGCCGGACAGATACATCTCGGCGATCGCCTCGATGATCCCGGAGCCGCAGATGCCGGTGACGCCGACCTGGTCGATCCTTTCGGCGAACTCGGCTTCGTCGGACCATGCGTCGATACCAATCACCCGGATCCGCGGTTCGAGCGTCTGCGGGTCGATCCGCACCCGCTCGATGGCGCCCGGCGCGGCGCGCTGGCCGCAGGAAATTTCGGCCCCCTCGAAGGCGGGACCCGTGGGCGAGCTGGCTGCCAGGATACGGTCGCGGTTGCCGAGCACGATCTCGGCGTTGGTGCCGACATCGACCAGGAGCGTGATCTCCTCGCCGCGATGCGGTCCCTCGGCGAGCGTCGCGCCCGCCGCGTCGGCGCCGACATGGCCGGCGATGCAGGGCAGCGTGTAGACCCGCCCGCCCGGGTTGATGCCGAGGCCGATGTCGCGGGCAGGAAAGGTCAGCGCCCCCGACACCGCAAGCGCGAAGGGCGCGCCGCCCAGTTCGCGCGGGTCTATGCCGAGGAACAGGTGATGCATGATCGGATTGCCGACGAACACCGCCTCCAGAACGTCGGCACGGTCGGCCCCGACATCGCCGGTGACCTTGTCGATCAGCCCTTCGATCGCGCCGCGCACCGCAGCCGTCAGCGCGGGCAGCCCGTCCGGGTTCATCATAAGGTAGGAGACCCGCGACATCAGATCCTCGCCGAAGCGGATCTGCGGATTGGCGGTGCCGGCCGAGGCGACGGTACGGCCGGTCAGCATGTCGCACAGATGGCAAGCGATGGTGGTCGAGCCGATATCGACGGCGATCCCGTACATGGTGTCGCGGAAACCCGGCCAGATCGCCACCACTGTCGGGCGGGTGTGCGTGTGGACCGCGACCGTCACCTTCCATCCGCCCCTGCGCAGACAGTCCTGCACCCTGGCCAGCAGCGGGAAGTCGATGCTCGCCCCGGCAAACCCCCATTGCGCCTCGAGCGCCCGGACGAGCCGGTCGGCATCGCCGAGAGGCTGCTCCATGTCGGGCTCGTCCACTTCTACATAGCACAGCCGCATCGCCGGATCGCGCTCGATGGGGCGGGCCTCGGCGCGCTTGCGGACCAGCGCCCGGTTGGTCTGCGCCTCGACGGGAACGTCGATGACGAGATCGCCGGTGATCAGCGCCGAGCAGGACAGCCGCCGGTCGGCGGCCAGCCCGCGCAGCCGGGCGTAGCGCTCTTCGGTCTGCGACCGCGCGGTCAGATGGTCGGCCGAGCTGGTGATCTGGTGCTTGGCGAACACGCCTTCGGCGACCGAGACCTGGCAGCGGCCGCAGATGCCGCGTCCGCCGCAGACCGACTCGACATAGACGCCGAGCTGGCGGGCGGCGTCCAGCACCGGCGTGCCGATCGGAAAGCGGCCGCGCCGGCCCGAGGGCATGAACAGCACGAGGGCGTCGGCTTTTGTGTCCATGGACGGCTAGCCGGTTCTGCGGGAGGACAGCCGCCTTGCGTTGGCGTGCACGCGCCTGGCATGGGGCGCGGTGACCCTGCTGGCCGTGCGGTCGGCGGCGCCGACCATGTCGGGCATCCGACCGAGCGCGAATGCCCGCCACATGCTGAGGCCCTCGCGCGCCATCTGGAAGGCGGCCTCCGTCGCGGCCTGGCTGCTCGCGGCGATCTTCTCGCCGACCATCCGCCGCGCCTCCGCGCGGGTGCGGACCGACTCGGCGTCGAGCATCAGTGCGGCCATCCGCGCGCCGATCACGAACGGTGCGACGCCCGCCATCGCGGCGAATGCCATCGGGCTGCGGGGAATTCTGGGCTTCGTCGGGCTGTTGCGCACGCTGATCTCGCTGTCTGCCGCCTTATACCAGCTGCCCGGTCGCGGCCCCAGCCCCGCCATGCCCGACCGTGCGCGCCGTTGCGCCCCTCGTCGCCCCGGCCACATCATCCCGGGGCGCGCGCGCATGGCTCGCATGCCGGGAGGACGAAGGGGCAGTGCCTGTTCGCCACCTCATGTACCGACGCTACCCCATGCTCGCCCGGCGAGCCTCGCGGCCGCCGCGCCGGCGTCCCTCGCCTCCGGCGGACGGACCCGCGGCGGGGCCGCCTGGCGCGCCGGTTGTGGCCTGCGCCGGGGCGTGGTCGCGGTAGGTCCTGATCCAGGTTCCACAATTGGGGTCGGTGCCGGTCAGCACGTTCGCCGCGCGCACCGCCTCCATCTCCTGCGGACGGCACGGGTTCATGATCGCGGAGGTCATGCCCGCGGCGATCACCATCGGGATGAACGCGGCGTTGATCCCGTGCCGGTGCGGCAGACCGAACGAGATGTTCGACAGTCCGCAGGTGGTGTTGACCTTGAGCTCCTCGCGCAGCCGCCGCACCAGGCGGAACACCTGCTGGCCGGCAGTGCCCATCGCACCGATCGGCATCACCAGCGGATCGACCACGACGTCGTGCGCCGGAATGCCGTGGTCGGCGGCGCGCTGGACGATCTTGCGGGCGACCTCGAAGCGCACGTCCGGATCCTCGGAAATGCCGCTCTCGTCGTTGGAGATCGCCACCACCGGTACATCGTACTTCTTCACCAGCGGCAGGATCGCTTCCAGCTTCTCCTCCTCGCCGGTGACCGAATTGACCAGCGGCCGGCCCTTCGTGACCTTCAGCCCCGCCTCGATCGCGGCCGTCACCGAGGAATCGATCGACAGCGGCACGTCCACCAGCTCCTGGACGATCTGCAGCGTCTTCACCAGCAACGGCGGCTCGGTCTCGTTGGGGTTGACGGCTGTGACGCCGGCATTGACGTCGAGCATCGTTGCACCGGCCGCGACCTGGGCGAGCGCATCGGCGCGCACGGTGTCGAAATTGCCCTCGATCATCTCGGCGGCAAGCTTCTTCCGGCCAGTCGGGTTGATCCGCTCGCCGATCACGCAGAACGGCTGGTCGAAGCCGATGACGACGGTACGGGTGGCGGAGGCGACAATGGTCCGAGTCATCTCAGGCCTCCAGCCAGTGGCCGGTATCGTCGATGGCTACCGCTTCCGAAAACCACGAGCCGCGCTCGGCCAGCCACTCCGCGCTCTTGCGCAGGCCGCCGAACGGAAAGACGTGGATCTGCGTGATTGCGCAGTCGGGATGCGCGGAAACATGCGCCTCTATCGACTGAACCAGGCCCTCCGGGCTGTAGCCGGCCGCCAGCGCCATCACCGAGCCGGCCCGCTTCTTGAGGAAGTCGAGCGAGGGGCCGACGCCGCACAGCGCGGCATATTTCAGGAGCGTGGTGATCCTGGCCGGCCCCGAAACGCCGACATGAACCGGCAGCGTGATCCCGGCGGCGCGCAGTCCGTCTGCCCAGGCGACATAGCGCTCGGCGTCGAAGCCGAACTGGGTGACGATCCGCATCTCGATGCCATGCTGCGCGGCATGGGCGGCCTTCCAGGCTAGCGCTGCCGCAACCTCATCGGTCGGAATGTCGGGACTGCCCTCGGGGTGCCCGGCGACGCCGATCCGCGTGATGCCATGCCGGGCGAGGATGCCGGTGCGCAGCAGGTCCATCGACGAGGCGAACGGACCGGCCGGCGTCTCGACGCTGCCGGCGATCACCAGGAGGTCATCGACACCGGCCTCGCCGGTCAGCCGCGACAGTCGGTCGGCGAGTTCGGCGTGGCTCATGATCCGGCGGGCGGCCACATGCGGCACCGGCGTATAGCCGGCCAGCCGCAGCCGGCGCGCCGCCGCGATGAGGTCGGCCGGCGTCGTCGTGCCGACATCCGTCAGGTAGACACGGGTCTGCGGCGGAAACAGTCCCTCGAGATGATCGGTCTCGAGCACCTGCCTTGGCGTTGCCTCGATCGACGCGGCCATCCGGCACCGGGCTTTCGGCAGGACGGAATTATGCGACATGCTCACACCCTCGCGCGGCGCACGGCCGCGACGTTCGTTGCTTCGACCAGTTCGGGAAGTCGATGCTGGGCGCCGTGGTATCCGGACGTTGCGGTCCCAGCGGGTCGCGGCCAACAGCGTCTTGCCGAGCATACTGTCCGCGCCGCGTGCCCGAAGCTGGCTTTCGCACGACAGCATCCGTCTGTTTTGCGACCTGCCTGCGGAATCCCGCGTGCTCGAAGAAAGATAATGAGTAGCAGTATGTTAGCGGAGCAGCCCGGCAGCTGCCCGGCGACGCGACGCGTCGATCGGCGTCATATGGCGCGGTCGCGACATCGTCTGTCGGCAGAACGACCCGGCGCGGCTCATCGCCACTTGATCGAGCAGCCGATCGAGGGGTGCTGCGGGCCTGCTGGCTCGCGTCCCTCCGCCACCGCGATCATCGCCTCGCGCAGTTCGCGCCGCGTGTCCGGGCCCGCCGGCCGGTTGCCGGCGGAATCGACACGGCCGCGGTACCGCAGCACCAGTGCCGCATCGAAGCCGAAGATGTCCGGGGTGCAGACTGCGCCATAGGCCCGTGCGACGTCCTGGCTCCCGTCGATCAGATAGGGAAAGCGGAAGCCATGCGCCATGGCGAAGGCCTGCATCCGGTCGGGGGCGTCTTCCGGATAGGCGGTCCAGTCGTTGGGCATGATCGCCACCGTCCGGACACCGTGCGCCTCGAGGGCGGCCGCATCCTCGACCAGCCGGTCGATCACCGCCTTGACGTAGGGGCAGTGGTTGCAGATGAATGCGACGACCGTGCCCCGCTCGCCGCGCACGTCGGCGAGCGACCAGTCGCGGCCGTCAATGCCGCGCAGCCGGAAATCGGCGGCGGTGCTGCCGAGCGCGCCGGCGGGCGTGGTGGTGAGCGTCATGGCCGCCTCCGTCTTGACCGGGCCTGCCGGAGAAACTAGCAGACGACGGCGACAGGGAAAGGCGGACGATGGCGACGACGGGCGGCGGCGAGGACGAAGCGGCAAAGGCGCGCCGCCGCGTCGAGGACACCGTGTACGGCGACCCGATGATGCGCAGCCTCGGCATCGTGGTCGAGGAGGCGGAGCCCGGCCGTGTCGTTCTGTCGATGACACCGACGCCGCAGACCGCGAACTGGTACGGCATCGTGCATGGCGGCGCGATCTTCACGCTTGCCGACAGCGCCTTCGGCTGCGCCTCGGTGTCGCGCGGCGAAGAGACGGTCGCCAATCACTGTCACGTCAGCTTCCTGTCGCCCGGTTCGGTAGGCGAACAACTGTTCGCCACGGCCGAAGAGCGCTATCGCGAGGGCCGCAACGGAATATATGACGTTACCGTCAGGACCGCCGGCGGACGGATCGTCGCCGAGCTGCGCGGCTGGTCCCGCGGGCTGCCGCCCGACCGGGCCCCGCGCATCGTCGGCAACGCGGAGACTGTCTGATGACCGAGGCACTGATCTGCGAGGGCGTCAGGACGCCGATCGGCCGCTATGGCGGCGCGCTGGCGCAGGTGCGCACCGACGATCTCGCCGCCCACGCGGTCCGCGAGCTGCTCGCCCGCGCGCCGGATCTCGATCCAAGGGCGATCGACGACATCGTCCTGGGCTGCGCCAACCAGGCGGGCGAGGACAATCGCAATGTCGCGCGCATGGCTGCCCTGCTGGCGGGCCTCCCCGACAGCGTGCCGGGAGCGACGATCAACCGGCTGTGCGGCTCAGGGCTGGATGCGGTCGGCACCGCGGCCCGCGCCATCAAGGCCGGCGAGGCCGCGCTGATGATCGCAGGCGGGGTCGAGTCGATGACCCGCGCGCCCTTCGTCATGGCCAAGGCGGATCAGGCGTTTTCCCGAACCGCCGAGATCTTCGACACGACCATCGGCTGGCGCTTCGTCAATCCGCTGATGAAGGCGCAGTACGGCATCGACTCCATGCCCGAGACGGCGGAGAACGTTGCCGAGGAGTTCGCGATTTCCCGCGCCGATCAGGATGCCTTCGCGCTCAGGAGCCAGCAGCGGGCGCTCGCGGCGCAGGCGCATGGCAGGTTCGCGAAGGAGATCGCGCCGCTGTCGATACCGCAACGGCGGGGCGATCCGGTCGTGGTGTCGCAGGACGAGCATCCGCGCGAGACGACGCTGGAGAAGCTTTCCGGGCTGGCCGCCCCGTTCCGCAAGGGCGGCACGGTGACGGCCGGCAACGCCTCCGGCGTCAACGACGGCGCCGCGGCACTGTTCGTCGCATCCCCCGCCGCCGCGGAGGCGAACGGCCTGACGCCGCTTGCCCGGGTGCTGGGCATGGCAACTGCCGGCGTCCCGCCGCGCATCATGGGCATCGGACCGGCCCCGGCGTCCCGGAAGCTGCTCGACCGGTTGGGTCTGAGGATCGCCGACATCGACGTGATCGAGCTGAACGAGGCCTTTGCCGCGCAGGCCCTGGCCGTGCTGCGCGAACTCGGCCTGCCGGACGACGCCGCCCATGTGAACCCCAATGGCGGCGCCATCGCGCTCGGCCACCCGCTCGGCATGTCGGGCGCCCGGCTGGCGCTCACCGCGGCGCTGGAGCTGAAGGAACGCGGCGCCCGGCGCGCTCTGTGCACCATGTGCATCGGCGTCGGCCAGGGCATCGCCATGGTGATCGAGAGGGTATAGGGGCGCGTCGGGCGCGCCTGGCCTGCCGCCCAACTGCCCGACGGACTTGGCCCACGGACTTGCCCCACGGACTTGCCCCACGGACTTGACTGTCCAACGGACTGCGTCCGGCCTCGTACACCGGCAGCAGCGAGAACCATGCCGCCTTAGGCGAGGGTTTGATCGCGCTCAGGCTTCACCGCGATGACCGGCTTCATGTCGTTCAGCGTCGTCTCGTCGAGATGGCAGAAGATGTAGTGGCCGTCGGCCATGCGGCGGTTCGGTGGCACCCGGGTCTCGCACAGCCCCTCGATCACATAGGGGCAGCGCGTGCAGAACGGACAGCCCTTCGGCGGGTTGGCCGGCGACGGCAGATCGCCGGTCAGCAGCACCTTGCGCTTCTCGACGCTGGTGTCGGCGATCGGTACGGCCGACAGCAGCGCCTCGGTGTAGGGATGGTAGGGCGGCGAGAAGATCTGTTCGGTCGAGCCCTGTTCCATGATCTGACCGAGATACATCACCACCACCCGGTCGGCGAGGTAGCGCACCACCGACAGATCGTGGCTGATGAACAGCAGCGTCGTGCGATGGTCGCGCTGGATGTCCATCAGCAGTTCGGTGACAGCTGCCTGCACCGACACGTCGAGTGCCGAAACCGGCTCGTCGGCGATCACCACATCGGGATTGCCGGCAAAGGCGCGGGCGATGCCGACGCGCTGCTTCTGGCCACCGGACAGCTGGCGCGGCCGGCGCCTGGCGAAGTCGCGCGGCAGCTTGACGATGTCGAGCAACTGGTAGACCCGCTCCTCGATCCTTTCCCTCTCGGTCTCGACGCCGAACTTGCGGATCACGCGGGCGATCTGGCTGCCGACGGTGTGGCTCGGGTTGAGCGTGTCGAACGGGTTCTGGAAGACCATCTGCAGGCGGGCGATCGTCTTCGAGTCGCGCTTCTCGACCGGCAGCTTGGCGAGATCGAGATCGCCCAGATAGATGCCGCCCTCGGTCGCCTCCTCGAGTCCCATCAGCACCTTGGCGAAGGTCGACTTGCCGCAGCCGGATTCGCCGACAATGGCCACCGTCTCGGCCTCGCGGGCCTCGAAGGTCAGTTCCTCGTTGGCCTTGATCGTCCTCGTCTTGCCGCCCAGCACGAACAGGGCGGACTGCTCGATCTCGTAGTGCTTGGTCAGATCCTCGACCTTGAGCACCACGTCGCCGGGCTCGACCGGCGGCCGGGTGTCGGCCTTCGGCCGGGCCGCCCGCCAGTCGACCTCGTTCCAGCGCACGCAGCGCACGAAATGCTCCGCGCCGATGTCGACGGGCTGCATTGCGATCGCGCCGCTGTCGCAGACGCCGGCCTTGAAGGCGAAGCAGCGCGGACCGAAGTTGCAGCCTGGCGGACGCTGGTTCGGCAGCGGCAGCTGGCCAGGGATGGCAACCAGCGGATGGGCGTTCTTGTCGGCTCCCGGCAGCGGGATGGAGGAGAACAGACCGCGCGTGTAGGGGTGGCGCATGTCGTCGAAGACGGTGCGGATGTCGCCCACCTCGACCGCCTCGCCGGAATACATCACCGTGATCCGGTCGCAGGTCTCGAGGATCAGCCCGAGATTGTGCGAGATGTAGATCATCGAGGTGCCGAACCGCGCCGCGATCTCCTTGATCAGCTCGACGATGCCGGCTTCGACCGTCACGTCCAGGGCCGTCGTCGGCTCGTCGAGCAGCAGCAGCCTCGGATTGGACAACAGCGCCATGGCGATGACGACGCGCTGTTGCTGGCCGCCGGAGATCTGGTGGGGGTAGGACTCCATGATCCGTCCGGGATCCGGCAGATTGACGCTCGCCAGCATCGCCTCGGCGCGCGCATAGGCTTCCTCCCGGCTCGCCCCGTCATGGTAGATCGGCACCTCGGCGAGCTGGTCGCGGATGCGCATCGACGGGTTCAGCGAGGCCATCGGCTCCTGATAGACCATCGCGATCTTCGCGCCGCGCAGGGCGCGCAGTTCCTCCGCGCTCATGGTCCGCATGTCGCGGCCCTCGAACATGAGCTCGCCGCCGACGATGCGGCCGTTGCGACCGAGATACTGCATGATCGCGAGCGCCACGGTCGACTTGCCGCAGCCGGACTCGCCGACGATGCCGTGCGCCTCGCCCGGCATCAGTTTCAGGTTGAAGTCGATGACGGCCGGAATCTCGCCCGCCCGGGTGAAGTACGAGATCGAGAGGTTGCGGCATTCGAGAACGGGGGTCTGGTCGGGCATGTCAGGTGTCTCCGCCTGCCTGTCGTGCGGGGGCATTGCACGGATGGTGCAAGCGCGTCTGCGTCATCCCGACCGCGGCGAAGTCGAGAGCCTCGATCAGGACGCGGCACGCATGGTGCCCGTCGGAACCCGGATCGGCCGGCGGCCGTCCGGGATGACGGGGGGGCGACTGCCGGTGCGTGGCGCGTCGAGCGATCCATGCCTCCCCTCAATCCTGCAGGCTCATCTCGCGCAGTCCGTCGGCCATCAGGTTGAAGCCGAGGATCAGCGTTGAGACCGACGCCGCCGGAATGACCAGCATGTAGGAAAACTTGAAGATCAGTGCCGTGTTGGCGGCCTCGCGGATCATCAGACCCCAGTCGGGATCGGGTGGCTGCAGGCCGAGCCCGAGGAAGGTCAGCGTGGTGATCGCCACCGTCGTGTAGCCGAGCCTCAGGCAGGCATCGACGATGATCGGCCCGCGCACGTTGGGCAGCATCTCCACGACCATGATCCAGATCGGATGTTCGCCGCGGGTCTGGGCGGCGTAGACGTAGTCGCGCGACTTGATGTCGAGGGCGAGCCCCCTGACGATGCGCATGATCGCCGGCGCCGAGGCGAAGGTGACGGCGATGACGATGTTGAAGCCCGACTGGCCCAGATAGTTCAGGATCAGGATGAACAGGACCATCACCGGGAACGACAGGATGATGTTGGAGATGAACGAGATCACCTCGTCCCACCAGCCGCCGAGATAGCCGGCGATCAGCCCGAAGGCAGTCCCGATGACATAGGCCACGAAGGTGGCGGTGATGCCCCATACGAGGACCCGCTGGCAGCCCCAGATCGCCCGGGACAGCATGTCGCGCCCCTTGAAGTCGGTGCCGAGCCAGTAGAAGACGCCGTTGCGCTCGGTGAAGGGCAGGGTGAACGGCGCGACCGGCTGGTTCGGATCGAGCAGCGGCAGGAAGGGTGCCGAGACTGCCATGAGCAGCCAGAAGAACACCAGCGACGCGCCGATCACCGCGATCCGCGACTCTGACCAGGCCCTGACCGCGAGAACATAGAGCAACAGCGTCGCCGGGATTGCCGGCATCAGCAGCACTTCGCCGAGATCGCCCATGTACCGGTCGAACAGGACGTAGGTCATCAGCGGCACCCACATCACCAGCGCCAGCGCGATCAGCGGGCGCGGCCGCGACAGTCGGCCGAGCAGGGAGGGCGATTCGGGTGAGGCGGAGGCGGACAGGGTCATGGTGCGTCTGCCTAGCCGAAGCGGATGCGCGGATTGAGCAGCGTGTAGCCGACGTCCGAGATGATCTGCGAGGCGACCGCGACGAACACGGCGGCGAGCGTCGCTGCCTGGATCACGTAGATGTCGCCGAACAGCGCCGCATCGAGCAACAGCTTGCCGAAACCGTTGTACTGGAAGAACACCTCGACGACGACCACGCCGGACAAGAGCCAGTTGAGCTGCAGCACGATCACGGTGAACGGCGCGATCAGCGCGTTGCGCAAGGCGTGCCGGAGGATCACCCGCGAATAGGGGATGCCCTTCAGGATCGCGGTGCGGATGTATTGCGAGGTCATCACCTCGGCCATCGAGGCGCGCGTCATCCTGGCGACGTAGCCGAAGTCGTAGATGACCAGGGTCGCCACCGGCAGCACCAGCTGGCGCCAGTCGAAGCCCTGCGTCATCGCCGACTTGGTGGGAAGCCAGCCGAGCCCCAGCGCGAAGATGACGGTCAGGAAGATGGCGGTGGCGATCTCGGGGATCGAGGTCGTGAACACCGAGATGAACGAGAAGGCGCGATCCTGAAGCGAACCTTCCTTCATGCCCGCCAGCACGCCGGTGCCCAGCGCGAGCGGGATCATCAGCGCGAACACCCAGAAGGCGAGGATGCCGGTGTTGATCAGCCGCTCGGCGAGCAGCGGGCCGACAGCGGTGTTCTTCTCGAAGGAGAAGCCGAAGTCGCCGCGGAGTATGTTGCCGAGCCAGTCGATGTAGCGCTCATGGAAAGGGACGTTGAGACCCTTTTGCTCGAGCCAGTTGTTGTAGGCTTCTTCGGTCAGCGCTCGCACGCCGAAGCCGCCCAGTTCGTTGACCGCGATCTGCTTCTTGAATTCGGGGCTGTCGAACACCACGAACAGCACGAGCGAGACCACTGCCATGATGAGCAGCATCTGCCCGAGCCGGCGGACCAGGAGTTTCAGCATTCGCTGCCGTCCCCTCCAATAGCCTGCCCGCAGCCGATGTCCCGTGAGGAACACCCGTGCCCGAGCAAGGTCTACGGCAGTCCGGCCGCGCCCGGCGGGCGCGGCCGCAGGCGCGCAACCGATCAGCTGTCCAGCCACACCTTGTTGAACTGGTGGTACTGGGTCGGATGTGCCGGAAAACCGTGCACGCGCTTGGTGGTGATGGTGAAGACCGGCCGCCAGATCGGCTGGATCATGACGGCGGCATCCTGCAGGATCTTCTCCACCTTTGCCATCTTCTCGCGCCGTTCCTCGACGTCGAGCGTCGCCTCCGCCTCGTCGAGCGCCTTGTCGAATTCGGGATCGGAGAACGCGCTCTCGTTCCACGGCACGTTCGAGCGATAGCCGAGCGACAGCACCATCGTGCCGAGCGGCCGGTGGGTCCAGGCGGTGATCCCGAACGGCGTCGTATCCCAGATCTCCCAGTACCGGGAGGCGGGAATCACGTTGATGTTCAGCCGGATGCCGGCATCCTTGAGCTGGTCGCGCATGATCTCGCACACCGTCTGATGCCACGGCCCGTCGGTGTTGCCGCAGTCGATGGTGAGCTCGATGCCGTCAGGATAGCCGGCCTCGGCCAGCAGTGCCTTGGCGCCCTCGACGTCCCGCTTCAGCTCGGGAAGGCGGTAGTACTCGGGATGGATTGGCGAGACGTGATGGTTCTCGCCGATATCGCCGCGGCCCTGGAACACCAGGTCCTTGTACACCGAGTTGTCGCAGGCCATCACCACGGCCTTGCGGACCCGGATGTCGTCGAAAGGCTTCTCGGTGACCCGCATCCGGGCGCAGACCGTCTGCGCCGTGCGGGCCTCGATGATGTTGCCGTCCAGCGCCTCGGCAAGCGGATACTGCTCGATGCCGAACTCGTAGATCGTGTCGAGATTGCCGGAGGCGAACTCGGTGAGCTGGTTGTCCTCGTCGAAATTGTAGTAGTGGATCTCGTCGAGATAGACCTTGCCGCCCCAGTAGGTGAACGGCTTGCCGCCGGCCTCCTTCACCCGCTTGAGAATGCAGCGTTCGCCGACCCGCAGTTCGCTCAGCGTGAACGGCCCGGTGCCGATCGGGTTGTCGGAGAACGGCGGCTTGAACGACCGGTGCACGATCGCCGTCGGATAGTTGTAGAGATCCTCGGCGACCGACAGCACCGGCTTCGTCAGGTGCAGCCTGACGGTGTAGTCGTCGAGCCGCTCGATCGAACCGGGGATCATCGACTTCACCCCGTCCTTCTCCTCGACCATCGCCGCGAAGGTCGACAGGCCGATATTGGAGGAGGCCGTCTCGGCGTTCATCCAGCGCTCGAAATTGAAGATCACGTCGTCGGCGTTGAAGGTGTCGCCATTGTGCCAGACGACGCCCTGGCGCAGCCTGAAGGTCCAGGTCTTCAGGTCATCGGACGCCTCCCAGCTCTCCGCGAGCATCGGCCGGGTAACGTTGTCCGGCGTGGTGAACGTCAGATATTCGAGGATGTGGCGGGTCTGGTTGGACATCTCGACCCAGGAATACGTGGCCGGATCGTCCATCCGCTGGACCTGCATGCCGACGCGCAGGATGCCGCCTTCCTTGGCATTGCTGTCGTCCTGCGGGAAGGGCAGGCCGGGCTGCGTGGCGAAGGCCGGTGTCAGTCCCGCCATCGAATAGGCCGCCCCGGCCGACAGGCCGAGCAGCGCGGCGATGCGCACGAATTCGCGGCGGCTCATCCGGCCACGATTCATCAGGTCCCGCGCCTCGTGCACCTTGGGATGAATGCGGCGCGGCGTGTCGTTGCTGGTCATTGGTGTTGAACCTCCCGTTGCTGCGATCGCATGACCCGTCGCGACCCACTCCCCTCATGTCTGTTCTGGCGGTCGCGAGGCATCATGCAGATGGCGGTCGATTGCGTCGTTTCTCCAACTGAGCTGACGCAGCCTAACATGCAGGCCCCGCAAGTCCGCAATACCGCGAAGACAAGAAATGCTTCGATTGCGACCTGTCCCGCCGGTTCCGCGACTTCGACGCCCGATGACGACGAAAGCAGCTTGGAATCTGATGTTTTTGTCGGCAGCGTGACATCATTGAGGCCCCATGGGCGGCGACTGCCCACCAGGATTCCGACATCCGCCGGGGCTCGGATTGACGATCGGGAGCTGCGTCAGCATGACGCTCGATACTTCCAGCCTGCCTGCCGACTCCGCCGGGCGCCGGGCTGGCCGTGCGGGCCGGGCGGGGCGGTCGCCCGCCCTGCCGCAGAAGCCGTTCCGCCAGCCGCGACTGCCCTATCGGCCCGTCGATGCGATCAGCGCCGACGAACTCGAGGCCATTCACGATGCCTCGCTGACGGTGCTGGAAGAGATCGGCATGGATTTCCTGCACGAGGAAGCCAGGGCAATCCTGAAGCGCGCCGGCGCAGACGTCGTGCCGGGCTCGCCGCGGGTCCGGCTCGACCGGGGCCTGATTGGCGAGGCACTGAAGACCTGTCCGCCGGAGTTCACGCTGCACGCCCGCAACCCCGAGCACAATGTGCGCTTCGGTGGCAACTGGGTCGCCTTCGCACAGATGGCGAGCGCACCCAACTGTTCCGATCTCGATGCCGGCCGCCGACCCGGCAACCAGGCCGATTTCCGCAAGGCGGTGAAGCTTGCCCAATCCTTCAACATCATCCACCTGACCGGTGGCTATCCGCTCGAACCGGTCGACCTGCACGCCTCGATCCGGCATCTGGAATGTCTGCGCGATTTCGCGATCCTGACCGACAAGGTGTTCCACTGCTATTCGCTCGGCCGCGAGCGCAATCTCGACGGCATCGAGATCGCCCGCATCGCCCGCGGCATCACGTCCGAGCAGCTGGAGCGCGAGCCGTCGATCCTGTCGATCATCAACTCGTCCTCGCCGCTCCGGCTCGACACGCCGATGCTGCAGGGCATCATCGAGATGTCGAGCCGCAACCAGGTGATCGTGATGACGCCGTTCACGCTGGCCGGCGCGATGGCGCCGGTGACGGTGGCGGGTGCGCTTGTCCAGCAGAACGCCGAGGCGCTCGCCGGCATCGCCTTCACCCAGCTCGTCCGCCCGGGCGCGCCGGTGGTCTATGGCGGCTTTACCTCGAATGTCGATATGAGGTCCGGGGCGCCCGCCTTCGGCACGCCGGAATACATGAAGGCTTGCCTCGTCGGCGGCCAGCTCGCCCGACGCTACAATCTGCCCTACCGGACCTCGAATACCTGCGCGGCGAATGCGGTGGACGCCCAGGCCGCCTACGAGTCGATCTTCTCGCTGTGGGGCGCGATCATGGGCGGCGGCAACTTCATCAAGCATGCCGCCGGCTGGATGGAGGGCGGGCTGACCTTCTCCTTCGAGAAGTTCATGGTCGATGTCGACACCCTGCAGATGGTGGCGGAATTCCTCACCCCGCTCGCGGTGGACGAGGACAGCCTGGCGCTCGAGGCGATGCGCGATGTCGGTCCGGGCGGCCACTATTTCGGCACGCCCCACACCCAGGCCCGCTACCGCGACGCCTTCTACGCGCCGCTGATCTCCGACTGGCGCAACTTCGAGACCTGGCAGGAGGCAGGCGCGCCGACTGCCGTCGAGAAGGCGAACCGCCTCTGGCAGGAGGTGCTGTCGCGCTACGAGCCACCGCCCATCGACCCGGCGATCGCCGAGGAGATCGACGCCTATGTGCAGCGGCGGATTGCCGAAGGCGGCGCGCCCACGGATTTCTGATCCGCTGATGCCGGAGCTTGCATGACGAAGAGGCTGCCATGAAGACCCATGCACAGGCCGTCGTGATCGGCGGGGGAGTCGTTGGCTGCAGCGTGCTGTACCACCTGACCAAGGCCGGCTGGCGCGATGTCATGCTGATCGAGCGTTCGGAGCTGACATCGGGCTCGACCTGGCATGCCGCAGGCGGCTTCCACACGCTGAACGGCGATCCCAACGTCGCCAAGCTGCAGGCCTACACGATCGGTCTCTACAAGGAGATCGAGGCGATCTCCGGCCAGTCCTGCGGCCTGCATCTCACCGGCGGTTTGCAGCTGGCCGGCACGCCCGAGCGGATGGAATGGCTGAAGATGGCCAAGGCGCGCGGCCGCTATCTGGGCATGGAGCTCGAGATCATTTCACCGAAGGAGGCAAAGGACCTGCTGCCACTGATCGACGAGCGGCACTTCGTCGGGGCGCTGTGGGATCCGATCGAGGGGCATCTCGATCCGGCCGGTACCACACATGCCTATGCCAGGTCGGCGCGCATCGGCGGCGCCGAGATCGTGCTGAGGAACCGCGTCACCGATCTCGTCCAGAACCCGGACGGCACCTGGCAGGTCGTCACCGAGCAGGGCACCGTCCATGCCGAGCACGTCGTCAATTGCGGCGGGCTGTGGGCGCGCGAGGTCGGTCGCATGGTCGGGCTGGAGCTGCCGGTGCTCGCCATGGAGCACATGTATGTGCTCACCGAGGACATGCCCGAGGTCGCCGAGATCAACCGGACGACGGGCAAGGAGGTCGTGCACGCCATCGACTTCGAGGGCGAGATCTACATCCGCCAGGAGCGCGGCGGCATGCTGATGGGAACCTACGAGAAGGCCTGCCGCCCCTGGTCGCCGCGCGAGGCGCCGTGGAGCTTCGGCCAGGAACTGCTGGTGCCCGATCTCGACCGCATCGCCCCGTCGCTGGAAGTCGGCTTCGCGCATTTCCCCGCCTTCGAAAGGGCCGGCATCAAGCAGGTCATCAACGGCCCCTTCACCTTCGCCCCCGACGGAAACCCGCTGGTCGGGCCAGTCAGGGGCTTGCGGAACTTCTGGTGCGCCTGCGCCGTCATGGCGGGTTTCAGCCAGGGCGGCGGTGTCGGCCTCGCCTTGTCGAACTGGATGGTGCACGGCGATCCGGGCTTCGACGTCTGGGCGATGGATGTCGCCCGCTTCGGCAGCTGGGCGACGCTCGGCTACACCAACGCCAAGGTCCGCGAGAACTATTCGCGCCGCTTCTCGATCCGGTTTCCCAACGAGGAACTGCCGGCCGCCCGCCCGATGCAGACCACCCCGCTCTACGACCGGATGCGCGCGCAGGGCGCGGTGATGGGCGATTCCTGGGGGCTCGAGACGCCGCTTTGGTTCGCGCCCGAGGGCGTCGAGCCGAGGGATATCGTTTCCTTCCGCCGCTCCAACGACTTCCCGCATGTGAAGGCCGAATGCATAGCCGTGCGCGAGCGGGTCGGCGTCACCGAGATCGCCAATTTCGCCAAGTACGAGATAGGCGGCCCGGGCGCCGAGGCTTTCCTGTCGCGGCTGATGACCAACCGGATGCCGCGCGCCGGCCGGATCGTCCTTACGCCGATGCTGAACGAGAACGGCAAGCTGATCGGCGACTTCACGATCGCCCGGCTGTCCTCCGGTCGCGACGGCGACCGCTTCATGATGTTCGGGTCGAGCCAGGCGCAGGTCCATCACATGCGCTGGTTCGAGCGGCATCTGCCGCCGGACGGATCCGTCACCATCGAACCGCTGGGGATGAAGCTGGTCGGGCTGTCGATTGCGGGGCCGAAGGCGCGCCACGTGCTGGCAAGGCTCACCGACGAGGACGTGTCGGACAAGGCCTTCCCGTTCATGTCGTTCCGCGCGATGGACATCGCCGCGGTGCCGGCCATGATCGGCCGCATCAGCTATACCGGCGATCTCGGCTACGAGATCTGGGTAGCGCCGGAGTATCAGCGTCGGCTCTACGAGAAGGTCATGGAGGCCGGTGCCGACGTCGGCATCGTCAATTTCGGCATGCGTGCGCTCCTGTCGCTTCGGCTCGAGAAGAACTTCCCGACCTGGTACCGCGAGCTGCGCCCGATCTACGGGCCCTACGAGGCCGATGTCGGCCGTTTCGTCGATCTGTCCAAGCCCGATTTCATCGGCCGCGACGCCGCCGCCCGGGAATTCGCCGACGGGCCGAAGCTGAAGCGCGTCACCTTCCGCGTCGATGCCGCCGATGCCGACGTGATCGGCGACGAGCCGGTCTGGCACGACGGCAGGGTGGTCGGCTGGGTGACGTCGGGTGGCTACGGCCACTATGTCGACGCCTCGCTTGCCCAGGGCTATGTCCCCGCCCACCTGGCGGATGGCGCTCACGGAACGTTCGAGATCGAGATCATCGGCGAGCGTCGTCCGGCCCGGATCCAGCCAACGCCGCTGTTCGACCCGGACGGGCTGAGGATGCGGGGGTAGGTTGGCGGATTGTGGACACCGCGCTGCCCGCGCCCCTTGCTTGCGACACCGCCGCGCCGCCCCTGGGATATCGCCGCTTCCGCCTGCCTGCTATCCGCGAGGCCGACACATCCGAGGACCATCCATCTTGCTGCTCGAGCTTCTCGCCGAAAAGGGCCGCCTGCTC
This sequence comes from Tepidamorphus gemmatus, assembly GCF_004346195.1. NCBI lineage: Bacteria > Pseudomonadati > Pseudomonadota > Alphaproteobacteria > Hyphomicrobiales > Tepidamorphaceae > Tepidamorphus > Tepidamorphus gemmatus. The sequence continues at coordinate 62,899 of NZ_SMAK01000008.1, forward strand.
GCCGACGGGGCGACCGGGACCAACTACTTCGACCGGGGGCTGACCTCGGGCGACGCGCCGGAACTGTGGAACGTGCAGTCGGCCGAGCGGGTCGCCCAGCTGCATCAGGAGTTCATCGAGGCCGGCGCCGACATCATCCTCACCAACTCCTTCGGCGCCAACGCCCGGCGTCTGAGGCTGCATGATGCCCACGACCGGGTGATCGAGCTGAACCGCCGCGCCGCCGAGATTGCCCGCGAGGTGGCGGACAGGGCCGGCCGACGGGTGGTGGTGGCCGGGTCCATCGGCCCGACCGGAGATCTGTTCGCCCCGCTCGGCGAACTTACCTTCGCCCAGGCGGTCGAGGCCTTCGCCGAGCAGGCCGAAGGGCTGAAGGCCGGCGGCGCCGACGTCTTCTGGATCGAGACCATGTCGGCGCCGGACGAGATCCGCGCCGCCGCCGAGGGCGTGGCTGCCGCGGGGCTGCCCTACGTCTTCACCGCCAGTTTCGATACCGCCGGCCGCACCATGATGGGCCTTGCGCCGGCCGAACTGCCGAACCTTGCCGCCGCGCTGACTCCTGCGCCCGCCGCCATCGGTGGCAATTGCGGGGTGGGGGCGCCGGACCTGTTGTTGGCGATCCTCGAGATCACCACCGCCGACCCGAACGCCGTCGTCATCGCCAAGGGCAATTGCGGCATTCCGCAGGTGACCGGCGACCATGTCCATTACACCGGCACCCCCGAGTTGATGGCCGACTACACGCGCCTCGCGCTCGATGCCGGCGCGCGCATCGTCGGCGGCTGCTGCGGCACCACCCCGCGGCACCTTGCCGCCATGCGCGCGGCGATGGAGAGCCATGTGCCGCGTGCGCGCCCGGATGTCGATGAGATCGTCCGTCGGCTCGGGCCGATCCTGCTGAAGCAGGCGGCCGGGCGCCCCGATGGCGATCGCCCGCGGCGCGGCCGGCGCCGGGCATAGGTTCGCCGTCCTGTAGCGATTGCAGGCATCAGCTTCCGCGTCATCGCGGACCGCCGCCAGGCCAAGTCGGCAGCGGAAGGCTGCATCGCCGCCGGTCGGGCGTCCCGATCCCGCATCGCAGCTGCGCGTCGCCTCGGATGACTTGGTGGGGGATCCACTACCTTCGCCCGACTGCGCGATGGAATGCGGCCATGTGGAAGCGGATCTGGCCGGGCGGATAGGCCCGGTCCGCCGCCACCGGACAGGCGGCGCGGGCGCGGCAACCCCTCTCGAGGCATTCCCGGCCTGCCGGGGAGTCGAGATGGCCGGCGCAGGCGGCGACATCGTAGCCCGCCGCGCTGAACGCGCCGACCGGGCAGGCGGCAAGGCACGGCCGCGCGGCGCAGGTTTCGCAGGGGCTCTGCCGGTCCTCGATCGCCGGCAGGTCGATCATGTCGGCAAACAGCAATGCGGCGCGATAGGCGTGCCACAGCCCGTGGTCCGGGTGCATCAGGATGCCGATCGGGGAGGGGTGCACCGGCTCGCAGCGCATGGCCCATTGCTGGAAGGGGAGGGGAGGCGTGTCGAACGGATAGACCGGGCGGGCGCCGAAGCGATCGGCGATCGCAGCGACAGTCGCCCGTGTCCACCGGTCGAGCGGGTGCCGTTCGCCGTCGACATGCGGCGCAAAGGCCGGCCACAGCTCGGCGCCGGCATTGCCGACCAGAATGATACTCCGGGTCGGAACACCTGCCGCGACATCAGGCACATTGTCCCCGGCGCGTGGATGAAATCCGCCGCGGGGTCTGAGGCCGTGCACCGCGAGCGAGGACGACAGTTCGGTATAGATTCGCACCTCCGGAAGATGTCATCGCCGGGTTCGTCTCGGCAATCCGGGAGATTGCCTCCCGGAAACTGGCCGACGCGCTTGCCCGTGTCTCACGCGAAGGCGTCGGGCATCGAGGCCTTCTTCTTCGCCATGAACTCGTTGAGCGCCTCGTCGATGCCGGGATCGAGCGGCGGCGCCTCGTAATCGGCGAGCCACTGCTTCCAAAGCTGGTTGGCGCGCTCGTCGGCGCGCTTCTCGCCCTCCGCCAGCCATTGCTCGAAGGAATTGTTGTCGGCGATCGTCGAGCGGTAGAACGCGGTCTCGAAATTCGCCTGGGTGTGGGCACAGCCGAGATAGTGGCTGCCGGGCCCGACCTCGCGAATCGCCGACAGAGCCTGGCCGTTCTCCGAAAGGTCGACGCCCTCGCAGAAGCGCTGCTGCATGGCGAGCTGGTCGCAGTCCATGACGAACTTCTCGTAGCCGGAGGCGAGCCCGCCCTCCAGCCAGCCGGCCGCGTGCAACACGAAATTGGTGCCGGCCAGTACCGTGCCGTTCAGCGTGTTGGCGCTTTCGTAGGCGGCCTGCGCGTCGGCGATCTTGGAGGCGCACAGGCTGCCGCCGGTGCGGAACGGGATGCCGAGGCGGCGGGCAAGCTGGGCGGCGCCGTAGGAGACGAGCGACGGCTCCGGCGTGCCGAAGGTCGGCGCGCCGGATTGCATCGAGATCGACGAGGCGAAGCAGCCGAACACCACCGGCGCGCCGGGCCTGACGAGTTGCGCGAAGGCTGCGCCTGCCAGCACCTCGGCCAGCACCTGGGTCAGCGTGCCGGCGACGGTGACCGGCGACATGGCGCCTGCCAGGATGAATGGCGTGATGATCGTTGCCTGGTTCGCCCGCGCATAGACCTTCAGCGCGCCGAGCATGGTCGAATCGAACACCATCGGCGAGTTGGCGTTGATCAGGTTGATCAGCACGCAGTTCTGCTCGACGAAGTCCTCGCCGAACACCATTCGCGCCATCGTCACAGAGTCCTCGGCACGCTGCGGATGCGTGACGGAGCCCATGAACGGTTTATCGGAATAGCGGATGTGGCTGTAGACCATGTCGAGATGCCGCTTGTTGACCGGCAGGTCGACCGGCTCGCAGACCGTGCCGCCCGAATGATGGATTGCCGGCGCGACGTAGGCGAGCTTCACGAAGTTGCGGAAGTCCTCGATGGTCGCGTAGCGGCGGCCCTCATCGAGATTGCGGATGAACGGCGGCCCGTAGACCGGAGCGAACACCGTGGCGTTGCCGCCGATCTGGACCGAGCGTTCTGGATTGCGGGCATGCTGGGTGAAGACCTTCGGCGCGGTGGCGATCAGGCTGCGGCAGAGCCCCCTCGGGAATCGCACCCGCTCGCCCCGGACGTCGGCACCGGCCTCCTTCCAGAGCTTCAGCGCCTCCGCATCCTCGCGGAACTCGATGCCGATCTCCTCGAGGACGAGATCGGCATTGGCCTCGATCAGGGCGAGGCCCTCCTCGTCGAGCACCTCGTAGAGCGGCACCTTGCGGGTGATGTAGCGCAGTGCCTGCTGGCCGCCGCCGCGCCTGCGCTCGCGCCGCGCCTCCGCCCCGCCGCCGCGCCTGCGGCCGCGGGTTTCCTCATGGGTATCGCTCATGGAACAGATGCCTCTCGCGCGCCGTTCAACCTGCAAGTCCTTGAACCCTACCCCGGCTCGCCGCCCGCCCGTGTCCCGCCTGCGTCATCGCCCGGCGCGGCCGGAACAGTGACGCGCCGCCGACCGCCGCTCGACCGCACTTCCCTCGTCCGGCCCACGACCCCTCCCGCATCGCCGACGCCCGCAAGGCCGATCCGGCATCGGGCGTCACCCCGCAGATGACAGGTCAGGGGCCGGTAGCCGTGTCGGTCGCAAGCGGGCAGGCGGCCCCGTCCCCGTCGCAATTGCGACCCGGCAAGTCGGTTCCAGCATAAGGATTCCGGGGCGCCTGGCGAATAATCCGACGCAGTTCATCGGGCCATACCGCTGCCGGAGTGCATCATGTCGGGTGATGATCTCGATCTTTCCTCGCTTTCGGACGACGAGCTCGTCCGGCAGATGCATGACGACCTCTATGACGGTCTGAAGGAGGAGATCGAGGAGGGTGTCCGCATCCTGTTGGAACGCGGCTGGACCCCCTACTCGGTGCTCACCGATGCGCTGGTCGAGGGCATGCGGATCGTCGGCGAGGATTTCCGCGACGGCATCCTGTTCGTGCCGGAGGTGCTGCTGTCTGCAAATGCCATGAAGGCCGGCATGGCGATCCTGCGTCCGCTGCTCGCCGAGACCGGCGCGCCGAAGATGGGCAAGATGGTGATCGGCACCGTGAAGGGCGACATTCACGACATCGGCAAGAATCTCGTCGGGATGATGATGGAGGGCGCCGGTTTCGAGGTGATCGACATCGGCATCAACAATCCCGTCGAGAAGTATCTTGAGGCGCTCGAGGAGCACCAGCCGGACATCCTCGGCATGTCCGCCCTGCTGACCACCACCATGCCCTACATGAAAGTTGTCATCGACGCGCTCAAGGAAAAGGGCCTGCGTGACCGTTACATCGTGCTGGTCGGCGGTGCGCCGCTCAACGAGGAGTTCGGCCGTGCGATCGGTGCGGACGCCTATTGCCGCGACGCCGCGATCACGGTCGAGACCGCCAAGGACCTGATGCGCCGGATGCACAATCAGCGCGTGGCGGTCGGCTGACATACCGGCTGCTCGGCGTCGGTCCGTCGCAAAATCCGGCATCCGGCGTCGTCCTGGCGTCGCACTCGAGCCTGCCGGGCGCTACCGTCGGCGAACCGATCCACGGTATGCGCAAACCATGTCCAGCTATTCTCTCGGCCGGGTTCCGGCCATTGCGGCCGGTCCCGGCCGTATCGACGGCCTCGGCGCAGACGTCTCGTTGCAGACGGGTGGCACTGCCACGGTGCTGCTCGTCGCCGATCCGGCCCTCGCCGGTCTGGGTATCACCGGCCGCGCGGAGGCCGTCCTGTCGGCGGCCGGTCACGCCGTTCACCGCTTCGAGGATGTCGTCAGCGATCCGCGCGAGACCCAGGTCATCGACGGCGCCGGGCTCGCCCGCCGCATCCGTGCCGATGCCATCGTCGCGCTGGGCGGCGGCTCGGCACTCGATGCCGCAAAGATGATCGCCGTCCTCGCTGCCACCGACCGGCCGATCGCCGAATTCCGGCTGGCCGCGGCGCCGCTGCCCGCCCGCACCGCTCGCCTCCTGTGCGTTCCGACCACCGCCGGCACCGGCTCGGAGACCACCGCCGTCGCGGTGCTCACCTCGCCGGAGCACGCCAAGATCTGGTACTGGGGCGGCCCGCTCAAGCCCGATGCGGTCGTGCTCGATCCCGAACTGACCGTGGCGCTGCCGCCGGCGCTGACGGCGGCGACCGGTCTCGACGCGCTGGTGCATGCGATGGAGGCAGCGACCAACCGCAACCGCACCGACGTCACCGACCTCTACGCCCTGGAGACGATCCGCCTTGCCATCCGCCATCTGCCGGCTGCCGTCGCCCGGCCGGGTGATCTTGACGCCCGCATGGGGATGCTGACGGCCGCCTGCCTCGCCGGGACGGCAATCGACAATGCCGGTACCGCCCTTGCCCACAATATCGGCCACGCGCTCGGCAGCCTGATGCCGGTGCACCACGGCAAGGCCGTGGCACTCGCCATGGAGGCCAGCCTCCCGTTCGTCATCGAAGGCAATCGGGCCGCGTTCGCCCGCGTCGCCGAAGCCTTCGGCATCGGGCCGGATCCGGACGGGCTCCCGGCGCGGTTCACGGCATTCATCGACGAACTGGGGCTCGACCGCCATTTGCCGGAGGTGCCCGACCCTGCGCTGCTCGCCGCGCGCATGGCGGCGCCCGAGAACGCCGCGATGCGCGCGTCGACCGTTCGCGAGGTGCGCGACGAGGATCTGGCGAGGCTGGCGGCGCTCACGCTTGCACGCGCCGGCATGACGGGGCCGGCGTCATGAAGATCACCGGAATCGAGATCAGCCATCACGTCATCCCCTTCGATCCGCCATTCCGGCCGAGCTGGGACACGCGGCCGCGCACCGACTTCCGCGCCACCATCGTGCGTGTCGCCACCGACGCCGGTCTGACCGGCCTCGCCTCGGGCGATCTGATGCTCGGCTTCGCCGGCCACGAGCATCTGTTCATCGGCAGGGATCCGCTCGACCTCGAGCGGCATTTCCGCGTCCTCGACAACATCTCGTTCCACTACGGCCGCTGCTGGCCGCTCGATCTGGCGCTGTGGGATCTGGCCGGCAAGGTCGTCGGGCAACCCGTCTGGAAGCTGCTTGGCGGCCGCTCGGACCGTATCCCCGTCTACGCCTCGTCGGCGACGCTGCGCGAGCCGTCAGAACTGGCGGATGCCGCCGAAGCCGTCCTCGGGCGCGGCTTCCGGGCGATGAAGGTGCGCTTCCACCGCGCCGACTGGCGCGAGGACGTGCGGGCGCTGGAGACGGTGCGCAAGCGGGTCGGCGGCCGCCTCACGCTGATGGTCGACTGCAATCAGGGCTGGCGGATGCCGTGGGACACGGCCGCCGCATGGCGCTTCAAGGATGCGCTCGACGTCGCCCGCGAGCTGGAGCAGCTCGGCGTGTACTGGATGGAGGAGCCGCTGCACCGGGGTGACCGCGAGGGCATGAGGCGGCTGACCGAAGCAACCGACATCCGCATCGCCGCCGGCGAGATGACGCGCGAGCTCTACGAGTTCCGCGACCTGATCGATGCCCGCGCGGTCGACGTCGTCCAGCCGGATGCAGCGCTGACCGGCGGCATCACCGGCCTGCGCCGGATCGTCATCGCCGCCGAGGATCACGGCGTGCTGTTCACGCCGCACACCTGGACCAACGGCATCGGCATCCTCGCCAATGCCCATCTGACCGCCGGCCTCGGGGCGGCGCCCTTCATCGAGTTTCCCTACGATCCGCCGGAATGGTCGCTCGCGCGGCGCGACTTCATGCTGGAATCGCCGGTGGATGTGGACGAGAACGGCGATCTGGTCCTGTCAGATGAACCGGGCCTCGGCATCGCGCTGGATGAGGCGCGTCTCGCCGCGACGCGGGTGGGATAGCGCGATGACCGGCAAACGAATACCGTCATGCCCGCCCCCCGTGTCACGACGCCCGTCGTCCCGGCCGGCGCGGTGCGCAGACCCTGGACCGGATCACTACCCGCCGCGGAGCGTTCGGGTCCCGGATCGGCCGAGGACATCGGATGCCGGCGATGTCGGCCTGGTCGGGACGCAAGGTCGGGAAGCCCGGCTGTGCGGCGGCCGTCGGGAATGATGCGGGGAGGTGAGGTGCTTCTTGCGGGGAGGGTTGGCAGTCCATGAGATCCTACGATGCGATCGTCATCGGCGCCGGGGTGATCGGCGCGGCGGTGGGGCTGGAATTGGCCCGCAAGGGGCTGAAGACCCTCAACGTCGACATGGCGCCCACCGCCGGCTACGGCTCGACGGCAGGGTCCTGCGCGATCATCCGCACCCACTATTCGACGCTCGAGGGCTCGGCGCTCGCCTATGAGGGCTACTTCTACTGGAAGCACTGGGCCGATTATCTCGGCGTTGTCGACGAGCGCGGTCTCGCCGAGTTCCGCCAGACCGGCTGCGTCGTGATGAAGACCGAGGCGAACCGCCATCTCGCCCATGTCAAGGCCAACATGGATGCCCTCGGCATTCCCTACGAGGATCTCGACACGGCGGCGTTGAAGGCACGGCTGCCCTATTTCGACATCCGCCTCTATCATCCGCCGAAGCGGCCCGAGGACGAGGGCTTCGGCGAACCGACCGGGGGCGAACTGGCCGGTGCGGTCTACTTTCCCTATGCGGGCTACATCACCGATCCGCAGCTGTCCGCCCACAATCTGCAGCGGGCGGCCGAGGCGGCTGGCGGCGCATTCCTGTTCAACCGGCGTGTCGTCGGCATCGACAAGGATGTCACCGGCCGGATCGCCGGTGTCACGCTCGACGACGGGACCAGGCTGGCAACCCGCGTCCTGGTCAATGTCGCCGGGCCGCATTCCAGCAAGGTCAACGAACTCGCCGGCGCCACCGCCGACATGAAGATCACCACGCGCGCGCTGAAGCAGGAGGTGGTGCATCTGCCGATGCCGGTCGAAGGCTACGACGAGATCGGCATGGTGACGTCGGACTCCGACATCGCCTGCTACACCCGGCCGGAGAAGGGCGGCTTCATCCTGATCGGTTCGGAGGACCCGCCCTGCGATCCGCGCGACTGGGTCGATCCCGACGACTGGGACCGCAATTTCACCGAGCAGTGGCGCGTCCAGGCGCTGCGCGCCGCCCAGCGCATCCCCGGCCTGCCGATCACCAGCCGGATGAAGGGCGTCACCGAACTCTACGACGTCACCGAGGACTGGATCCCGATCTACGACAAGTCGGCCGTGCCAGGCTTCTACATGGCCTGCGGATCAAGCGGCAATCAGTTCAAGAATGCCGGCGTCGCCGGCGCGATGATGGCGCATCTGATCGAGAAGGTCGAAGCCGGCCACGACCACGACGCCGATCCGGTGATCTTTCCGCTGAAGCATATCGGCCGGACCACGAATGTCGGCTTCTACTCGCGGCTGAGGACCATCAACCCGGAATCGAGCTTCTCGGTCCTGGGGTGAGGGCGTCGGCCGGCACGCCGCCACCGCACGTCGTCACACGATCGCCCGTCATCCCGGCCGAACAGCCGGGATCGGGCCGTCCGGACTCAGCCCTTGCAGCTGCTCTCGCGCAGCACGGTGGCGAGATGGAGCTGCGCATCTTCCCGCACGGTGATCTGCACCGTCACCAGGCCCGGCGCGCCGGTGAGCTGCCGCCGCACCTCGGCGAGCGGTCCAGGCGCGATCAGCGGCGCGACCGGCTTGCCGGCGATGGCGATGTCGAGGGTTCCCGTCCCGTCGGCCCGGATCACCAGCTCGTCGCGGCAGCCGCGCAGCCGCGCCAGGCTGAACCGATAGGTGCGTCCGGCCTCCAGCGCCGCGAACAGCTTCTCCCCCAGCGGCCCGATCGCCGCCAGCTCCGCATCCGCTGCGATCAGGTAACCCCGCTCGGCAGCTCGGACCAGTAGCGTCTCGGCGGCGTTGATCGCCTCGCTGCTGCAGGCAAAGCCGAGTTCATCGCCCCGTTCGCACAGCGCCAGGATCACCTGGGCGGTATAGACCCGCGCGCCGGGCACGGCCGCATGATAGATCGTGTCGAACATCATCTCGGCGGGAATCGCGCCGTTCTGCCGCAGCGGCAGGAACGTGGCGCCGGTCTGATCGATGCGGTACGCGAGCGCTGCGATCTGCGCCTCGGTCGGTGCGGCAGTCTCCATGATGCCGGGCAGGGTGAAGACCACCGCGACGTTGCGCTGCCGCATCCGCGCCACGAAGTCCCGGATCCGCTCGAAGGCCGGCGGCACGAAGGTGAAGCCGTTCGCGCGCTGGCCCGAGACCTCGGCGATCAGCGCGGCGAGGGCCGCGGGGTCCGGGGTCTGCGCCTCCATGTCGCCATTGGCGTTGATCGGCAGCGTCCAGCCGGGTTCCAGCTCGTAGGTGCCGATCCCCAGGCGCGCGACGGCAACCTTCAGGAGCCGGCGGATGTGGATGTTGCGCAGATAGACCAGCTTGTCCTGCAAGGGCAGATCGTCGAAGAAGCCGGCGCCCATCGCCAGCGAGACATTGGCCCCGTAATAGGTGACGCCCGGCTCGCTGTAGTAGCCGTCCTCGAGCGGCAGGATGACGATGTCGCCCGGCCGTGCGACGGTTTCCGCCTGCCAGAGCAGGAAGGCGAGACCGTTGCCCGAGTGGGTGGCGAGATTGACGGTGGCGAGCCCGGTCGCCGCCTCGACGTCGGCGGCACGGAAGTCGAAGAAGCCGCTCGAGCCGGAGAACACCAGGATGCGGCGGCCCTCGCGGGTTTCGGCGAGCGCCATCTTCTCCGTCAGCCGGAGCGCCACCTTGTCATAGGCCATGTCGAGCGTCAGCCCGTGGCCGAGCGCCACCAGCCCGAGAAAGGCCGGCACCGCCAGCACCACCAGCGTGCCGATCGCCGCCAGGTAGCCGGCGATGTGCCGGGCGATGCGCGGGCGCGGGGCGCGGCCTTCAGAAGCGGAAATAGATGAACTCGACATAGGCCTCGTACCGGCTGGCGGTATAGACATAGGCGACGAGCAGCGCGCCGATGGCGAGCGCCCAGCCCAGCCGCGGTCGCCACGGTGGCAGGCGCCACGTCGCCGGCAGGTAGTACAGCCGCACCATCGGCTCGTCGGCAAGGCGCAGTCTCAGCGCCGCGAGCCCGACCGCCGGATTGTACTTGCGGAAGATCTCGGCGGTGTTCGGCGCGAGCACCGCGATCGCCAGCGCGACGCCGATCATTGCCCACTCGATGTCGGTGACGCGGGCGTTGTGGAAGCGGCCGGGTACCAGTCCGCCGAGCCCGTACATCGCCGCGGCGACGTTGCGGGCGCCGGCAAGTGTCTCGGCGCGGAACAGGATCCAGGCGTGCATCACGCAGGCGAGCGTCAGTGCCCAGCCGGCCCAGCGCCACAGGTTCCCGGCGAGGCCCGTTGCAGCGATCCCGCGCCGCAGCCTGAACTCCCGCCAGGCATGGTTCACGGCCAGCAGGATGCCGTGCAGCCCGCCCCACAGCACGAAGTTCCACGACGCCCCGTGCCACAGCCCACCGATCAGCATGGTGGCGAGCATGTTGACGTGGCGGCGCGCCCGTCCCTGCCGATTGCCGCCGAGCGGGATGTAGACATAGTCGCGCAGGAATCGCGACAGGGTGATGTGCCAGGTGCGCCAGAAGCCGATGATGCTCGCCTGCTTGTAGGGCGAGAAGAAATTCACCGGCAGCCGGATGCCGAACATCCGGGCAAGTCCGATCGCCATGTCGGAATAGCCGGAGAAGTCGAAATAGATCTGCATCGTGTAGGCGCTGACCGCGCCCCAGGCGGCAAGCGGCGGCACCACATGGCCGGCATCCGCCCGGTCGAAGATGGGCGAGGCGATGGCGGCGCAGCCATCGGCGATGACAATCTTCTTGAAGACACCCACCGCGAAGATCGACAGGCCGACCGCGACGTCGAGCCATGCTCGGTCGGTACCGCGCTTCCTCTGCGCCATGCGGCGGTACTGGCCGCCGACCTCGCTCCAATGGACGATCGGCCCGGCGATCAGCTGCGGGAAGAAGGTGACGAACAGCGCGTAGTCGAGAAACGGCGGCACCTGCCGGTCGCGTCCGCTGCGGATGTCGACCAGCCAGGCGATCTGCTGGAAGGTGAAGAACGAGATGCCGAGCGGCAGCACGATGCCGAGCGGGTGGTATTCCCATCCGGCGATGGCGGTGAAGGTACCCAGGGCGAAGTCGGCATACTTGAACACCCCGATCAGCCCGAGATCGATGGCGATGCCGAGCATCAGCAACGCGCGCCCGCGCCCCCCGTCCGGCTGGCGGGCGAGGGCCGCGCCGATCGCGTAGTTCACCGCCACGGAGCCGACCAGCAGCACGAGGAAACGCCAGTCCCACCAGCCGTAGAAGATCAGCGAAGCAATGGTGAGCAGATGCACCGTGAAGCGCGCGTTCCCCGTCCGCTCGAGGATCAGGAACAGCGCGAATGTCGCCGGCAGGAAGACCAGGACGAACTCGACGGCGTGAAACAGCATGGGGCGTCTGGTCGGGCGGGCGGCTTCGGCGGGTCGCGCAGTCTAGCCGCTGGGGTTTGCGGCGGATAGGTCCGCCGGGTCGGGATGGCGCGCCGCGAGCAGGTAGCAGACGGCCGCGGCAATGGCTGCCAGCGTGATGACGGTCGCCATCGGCATGGCGCTGTCGCCCTGGATGATCCCGACGATCACCGTGACCAGCGCTCCGAAGCCGATCTGCACGAAGCCGCTCAGTCCGGCGGCGGCGCCGGCAAGATCGGTGCGGATGCTGACGGCACTGGTCACGGCGCTGGCGATCACCAGCCCATTCGAGAACGATATGACCATGATCGTTGCGAACAGCCAGAACGGATGATCGAGCCCGAGCGCGACGGCTGCCATCATGGCGAACCCCCCGGCGACGCCGACAAGTACGCCGATCCGGATCATCCGGCGGGTGCCGACCCGGACCGCATAGCGGCCGGTCACGAAGTTGCCGATCATGTAGCCGCCGGCGATCGACATGGCCCACAGCCCGAACTCGCCGGGACTGCGCCCCATCAGCTCTATGACGATGTAGGGTGCCCCGCCGAGGAAGGCGTAGAAGGTCGCGGCGGTGAAGGCGAGGATGCCGGTATAGAGCAGGAAGACTGGTATTCGGGCAAGGAAGCCGAAGGCGCGGAGGAGCGGCCCGAGACCGGCGGCGATGCCGCGCTCGCGGTTGGTCTCCGGCATCTGCGCCCATGTCGCGGCCAGCGTCAACGCGGCGAACACCGCGAGGGCGGCCTGGCCTGCCCGCCAGCCGAGCGTCTCCTCGAACAGGCCGCCGATCGCCGGGCCGAGGAGCGGCGCCAGCACCATTGACATGGTCACGTAGCCGAGCAGGCTCGCCGCCTGGTCACGGCCGAACAGGTCGCGCAGGATGGCTCGGCCGAGAACGATGCCGACGCTGCCGCCGGCGCCCTGGATGATGCGCCCGGCAAGCAGCACCGGCAGGTTCCAGGCCAGCGCGCAGATCAGGCTGCCGGCAAGGAAGATCAGGAGACCGGCGATCATCACCGGGCGGCGCCCGTAACCGTCCGACAGCGAACCATAGGCAAGCTGCGCGGCGGCGAGCGAGACGAGATAGAGGGTGAGCACCAGCTGCACATAGCCATATCCCGCCCCGAACTCGCCGACCATACCCGGCAGCGAGGGTAGCACGATGTTCATCGCCAGCGGCCCGAGGCCGCTGGCGACCACCAGGATCGCGAGCAGCCGTCCGACCCTGAGGTCCGGCCCCTGTGCTGCCGCCTCGCTCACGGCCTTCCGTCCGCGTCCGGCTGGCGGCGGGCGGCCCGGTGAACCTGCCGCTCGCGGTAGAACACGTAGAGGCCACTGCCGACGATCAGCACGATGCCGACTGTTGCGAGCAGGTCGGGCAGGTTGCCCCAGATCAGGTAGCCATAGGCGATCGCGATCAGCAGGATCGAATAGCGGAACGGGGTGACGACCGACACCTCGCCGTGCCGCATCGCCTCGATGATGAAGAAGAACGCGCCGCTGAGGAAGACGGCCGCGGCGGCGAGATAGATCCACGCCTCGAGGCTGACCGGCTGCCAAGGCTCCATAAGCATCAGCGCGCCGCCCACCGTGGTGACGGCGGCCATCGCGACCATGGAGACGAACAGCGACGGCATCTCCGCCGGCAGGTAGCGGCTGCAGAAATCGCGCAGCACCGCGAAGCCGAGGCTGATGATGGCCAGCACGGCGTAGATGTCGAATCCGTCCGTGCCGGGCTGCACCACCAGCAGCATGCCCAGGAAGCCGACGACCACCGCCACCCAGCGCCGCCAGCGCACGATCTCGCCGAGGAACAGGGCCGAGACGAGCGTCATGACGATCGGCATGGCCTGCAGGATTGCGGTGGCGTTGGCAATCGGCATGTGAAACAGCGCGGTGAGATAGAACAGCGTGCTACCGATCTCGCCGATGGTACGCAGGCCGAGCATCCTGCCGCCGGAACGCGGGATCCGGTCGAGCGCGCCCGTCGCGTAGGCGGCGGCGACGACAAGCACCAGCGCCATTGATCCGCGCAGGAAGATGATCTGCATGGTCGGAAGCTGCTCGCTGGCGAGCTTGACCAGCATGTCGTTGGTGATGAACAGCAGCATCGCCGCCAGCATCGACAGGATGCCGCGCAGGTTCTCCTGCGCGGTCGTGCCGGCCGCGGGCCCGGACAGCGTACTCACGAGTCTGATCCGACGGTCGATTGCCGCCGATGCGCGGAACCTGGCACGGGCGCTTCCGGAGCGGGGGCGTTGTTCGGGACTGGCCGCAGGGGCCTTACCCCTCGACCACGGCTGTTATCACGAAGCGCGATGGCCGACCACCGGCGCGGATGCGTGGCGCCCATGCGCGCCCTGCTGGGCTGGCGCAACCGGTCGCGACCTATCCGCCGGTGACGCTCATGTGGCGGCCGACACCGGGACGGCGGGTGCGGCGGTCGATGACGAAGTCATGGCCCTTCGGCTTGCGGCCGATCGCCTCGTCGATCGCCTGATGCAGCAGCTCATCGCCCTCCGAGGCACGAACCGGTGTACGCAGATCGGCGGCGTCCTCCTGGCCGAGGCACATGAACAGCGTCCCGGTACAGGTCAGCCGCACGCGGTTGCAGGATTCGCAGAAATTGTGCGTCAGCGGCGTGATGAAGCCGAGCCGGCCGCCGGTCTCGGCGACCTGCACGTAGCGGGCCGGGCCTCCGGTCCGGTAGTCGATGTCCTCGAGCGTCCAGCGCGCCGCAAGCCGCGCCCGCACCAGGCTCAGCGGCAGATACTGGTCGGTCCGGTCGGCCTCGATCTCGCCCATCGGCATGGTCTCGATCAGCGTCAGATCCATGCCGCGGCCGTGCGACCAGACGAGCAGGTCATCGATCTCGTCCTCGTTGACGCCCTTCAGCGCCACCGCATTGATCTTGACCTTGAGGCCGGCCGCCTGCGCCGCATCGATGCCGGCCATGACCTTGCCGAGGTCGCCCCACCGGGTGATCGCGCGGAACTTCACCGGATCGAGCGTATCGAGCGAGACGTTGATGCGCCGGACTCCGCAGGCGGCCAGTTCGTCGGCGAAGCGGGCGAGCTGCGAGCCGTTGGTGGTCAGTGTCAGCTCCTGAAGTCCGCCGCCGTCGAGATGCCGTGACAGGGTGCGGATCAGCGCCATGATGTTGCGTCTGACCAGCGGCTCGCCGCCGGTCAGACGCAGCTTGCGCACCCCGCGCGCAATGAAGGCCGAGGCGATGCGGTCGATCTCCTCGAACGACAGGAGTTCCTGCTTCGGCAGGAACGTCATGTGCTCGGCCATGCAGTAGTTGCAGCGGAAGTCGCACCGGTCGGTGACCGAGATGCGCAGATAGGTGACGGCGCGCGCGAACGGGTCGATCAGCGGCGGGCGATGCGAGGTACCTGTTGCAGGCGCGGTCGAACTTGCCGTCACCAGATCTTGCCGTGTCATGCAGGCGAACCCCTTCAACTGCGCGACTGCCGGGAGCCTTTGCGAAGTGGATAGCACAATCGGGTGCCGGACGCACCGGCGGTGTTGCGCTGCGGACTTGCCTGCCCGGGCATCGCGACTAGATTGCCGGTCGGGCGGCGGCGGGGCGCGTCCCGGACCGCCGGCCGGCATCCGACCGGGCGAAACCGACAGTGACCGAAACCCCACAGCGTCCATGGCCGACCGAACTGCGCCTTTCGCGGCAGGGAACAGACCTGACGGTCGCCTTCGACGACGGGTCGCGCCATGTGTTCTTAGCGGAATTCCTGCGCGTCCTCAGCCCCAGCGCGGAAGTCAGGGGGCATGGCCCCGGTCAGCGCCAGACAGTCTCCGGCAAGCGTCACGTCAGGATCCTCGAGATCATCCCGATCGGCAATTACGCGGTCCGTCTGGTGTTCGACGACCTGCATTCGACTGGCATCTACAGCTGGGACTATCTGCACTGGCTCGGTCGCGAGCACGACTCGCTCTGGGCGGACTACCTGGCCGAGCTCGCTCGCAAGGGACTCTCCCGCTGATCGATGCGGCGCCTGCCATTGCCGCAAATGCAAAGGGCCGGAGCATGGCGCTCCGGCCCATCGACACCCACGTTGCCTCGGGGCCCGATCTATTGCAGCACGACGATCTTGGTGCCGACATTCACCCGGTTGTACAGGTCGATGACATCCTCGTTCAGCATCCGGATGCAGCCCGACGACAGGTCGCGGCCGATACTCCAGTTGGTGTTGGTGCCGTGAATCCGGTACAGCGTCGAGCCGATATACAGCGCGCGCGCGCCCATCGGATTCTGCGGCCCACCCGGCATGAATTCCGGCAGATCCGGCTGGCGCTTGCGCATTTCCGCCGGCGGACGCCAATCCGGCCATTCCGCCTTGCGGCTGACCGTGAAATTGCCCGAGAACTGGAAGCCTTCGCGCCCGACGCCGATCCCGTAGCGCAGCGCCTTGCCATCCTCCATCACCAGATACAGGCGCCGTTCGGGCGTGTTGACGACAATGGTTCCCGGTGGATACGGACCGTTGTAATCGACGACCTTGCGCGGAATCGGCGTGTAGGCCCACACGCCGCCGCTCTGCAGCGGGCGCCCGGTAAGCGGATCGATTTCCGCACGACTTTCCGCCAACGTGCCGAACAGGACTGCAACCGCCAGACCGGTCAGTGCAATCAATCGCCGGTTCATTCCAGTGTCCTTCGAAAAACCGCCAATCCTCCTGGCCGATCGGGGAATCGCCGCAGCCAGGCCAACGAAAACCCTTGTCGGTTAGGCCCTTGCAAAAATCAAGCGAACCCGAGTCTCGGTCACGGCTGTTTGATGCGGGAATGCTTCACCTGTTGCGTCGGCGCAACGACACCTGACGGTACGGAGGAGGGGGCGATGGCGCTGGCTGTTGCGACAGGGGCACAGGCGTCCGCCCCAGGGGGCAATCCGGCGGAGCACGCGGCATGAGCGGCCACGACATCGGATTGCCCGCTCCCAATAGCGGCTGGGCGCTGTTCCTCGATTTCGACGGAACCCTGGTCGAGATCGCCGAACGGCCGGATGCGATCCGCGTCGAGCGGCGACTTGCCGGAACGCTCGGACGTCTGTCGGGCCTGCTCGGCGGTGCAGTGGCGATCGTCAGCGGTCGGCCGCTGGCCGAGATCGATCGGCACCTGTCGCCGGCCAGGCTTCCTGCTGCGGGTCTGCATGGTCTCGAGCTCCGACCACGCCCGGACCGTCCGGGCCGCAGCCGGCGCGCCGGCGCGATCCCGCAGCAGGTGGTCGCGCGGCTTGAGGATTTCGCCGGCCGCGCCGGTCTCCTGCTCGAGCACAAGGGCCCGGCAATGGCGCTCCACTACCGGAACCGGCCCGATCTTGCGGATCTCTGCCGTTCTGTCGTGCGCGAGGCCGTGCGCGACCTCCCGGATCTGCATGTGCTCGATGGCAAGATGGTGCTCGAGGTCAAGCCGGCGGGCGGCGACAAGGGCCGGGCGGTGCGGGCGTTCATGCAGCATGCACCGTTCCGCGGACGTGTTCCGGTCTTCGTCGGCGACGACATCACCGACGAGGACGGATTCCGGGCGGTGAACGAACTGGGGGGCTTCGGCGTAAAGGTCGGCGCGGGACCGACGCTGGCGCGCTACAGGGCAGACTCCGTACCCGAGTTGCGGGCCTGGCTGGAACGGGCTGTGTCGTGTCTCGCCAACGGAGCCGGTAAGGGAGTCGAGGGGTGAGCGGACTGGATCTCGGACTTGTCGGCAACTGCGCGGTGAGCGCGCTGGTGGACAGTGTCGGGCGGATCGTCTGGTGCTGTCTGCCGCGCTTCGACGGGGATCCGGTGTTCCATGCACTGCTCGGCGCACCGCCCCAGGCCGACCGCCATGCGGGCGCCTTCACCGTCGATCTCGACGACCACATGCGGTCCGAGCAGGCCTACGATCCGAACACCGCCATCCTCAGGACACGGCTGTGGAGCAGCGCCGGCGACGGCATCGAGATCACCGATTTCTGTCCGCGCTTTGCCAGCCGCGGCCGCATGTTCCGGCCTGCTCAGCTCGTCCGCAGGCTGCGTCCGCTCACCGGGCGGCCGCGCATCACCGTGCGCGTGCGCCCGCGCTTCGCCTGGGGGCGGGAGGCGCCGGCGATCACGATGGGCAGCAACCATGTGCGCTATGTCGGCGCCGATCTGGTGCTGCGGCTGACGACCAACGCGCCGGTGACCTACCTCGCCGGCGAGGTGCCGTTCGTACTCGACGGGCCG
Source organism: Tepidamorphus gemmatus (assembly GCF_004346195.1). Taxonomy (NCBI): domain Bacteria; kingdom Pseudomonadati; phylum Pseudomonadota; class Alphaproteobacteria; order Hyphomicrobiales; family Tepidamorphaceae; genus Tepidamorphus; species Tepidamorphus gemmatus. The sequence continues at coordinate 80,630 of NZ_SMAK01000008.1, forward strand.
ATGGATTTCCTGCTCGGTCCGGACGAGACCGTCAGCGAGGGCATCGCCCCGCTGGCGCGCGAATTCGAGGAGGAGACCGCGAGCCACTGGCGCGGCTGGTCGCGTCGGCTCGCCGTGCCGCTCGAATGGCAGGATGCGGTGATCCGTGCCGCGATAACCCTGAAGCTGTGCACCTTCGAGGAGACCGGGGCGATCGTCGCGGCGATGACGACCTCGATCCCCGAGGCGCCGGGGACGCAGCGCACCTGGGATTACCGCTACTGCTGGCTGCGCGATGCCTTCTTCGTGGTGCGGGCGCTGAACAGCCTGGCCGAGGTCGAGACCATGGAGACCTATCTCCGCTATCTCTACAACATCGTCCGCGACTGCGACGGTCACGTCCAGCCCGTCTACGGCATCGCCCGCGAGCGCCACCTGGTCGAGACGGTTGCCGACAGCCTGCCCGGCTATCGCGGCATGGGACCGGTACGGGTCGGCAACCAGGCGCATGAGCACCTCCAGCACGACGTCTACGGCAACATCGTACTGGCAGCGAGCCAGTCCTTCTTCGACCAGCGCCTGTTCCGGCGCCCCACGCTCGACGACTTCCGCGATCTCGAACGCATCGGCGAGCGCGCCTTCGCGCTGCATGCCGTGCCGGACGCAGGCATGTGGGAACTGCGCACCCGGGCCCGCGTTCATACCTCGTCGAGCCTGATGTGCTGGGCAGCATGCGACCGGCTGGCCAGGATTGCGGCGAATTTCGGCTTGGCCGATCGCGCGCGCTACTGGTCCGCGCAGGCCGCGACGATCCACAAGGCGATCATCGACAATGCCTGGTCGCCCGAACGGGGAAGTTTCGTCGAGAGTTTCGGGGGCAGCGACATCGACGCGGGGCTGTTGCTGATGGCGGAGGTCGGCTTTCTCGATCCCTGTGACGCGCGCTTCGTCGCCACCGTCGACCGTATCGGCCGCGAGCTCCGGCACGGCAACCACGTGCACCGCTATGCCGCCGCCGACGATTTCGGAACGCCGGCGACCGCCTTCAACATCTGCACCTTCTGGTACATCGACGCGCTCGCCCGGATCGGGCGGCGTGAGGAGGCGCGCGAGATGTTCGAGTCGGTCCTGGCGACACGCAATCCGCTCGGCCTCATGTCCGAGGACGTCGATCCGCGCACCGGCGAGCGGTGGGGCAACTACCCGCAGACCTATTCGATGGTCGGACTCATCAACGGCGCGATGCGCCTCAGCCGCCGCTGGGATTCCGTCGTATGAGCCGGCTCGTCGTCGTCTCCAACCGGGTCGGACCGATCCGGGACAGCGCCCGCGCCGGCGGTCTCGCGGTCGCGATCGTAGATGCCCTGAAGCGCCGCGGCGGCCTTTGGTTCGGCTGGTCGGGCCAGGTCACGGAGGAGGGGACGCATGGGCGGCTGAAGACGGAGGAGGCCGGCCGCATCAGCCTCGCCACCATCGACATCGACCAGTCGGACTACGAGACCTTCTACGCGGGTTATGCCAACCGGACGCTGTGGCCGGTGTTCCACTATCGCCTCGACCTCGCCAGATTCGACCGTGACCTGCTGCGCGGCTACTGGTCGGTGAACGAGCGGTTCGCGGCCCGGCTGTTCCCGTTGCTGGGCCCCGACGACACGGTGTGGGTGCACGACTACCATTTCATGCCGCTCGCCGCGAAGCTCAGGGCGATGGGGGCGAAACACCCGATCGGCTTCTTCCTGCACATTCCCTTCCCGGTGCCGGAGGTATTGGCGAGCCTGCCGCGCTGGCACGACCTGATGCGGGCGATGCTGGCCTACGACCTGATCGGCTTCCAGACCGAGCGCGACAGGCAGGCCTTCGTCCGCTACTTCCTCGAGGAGGAGGGTGGCAGCTTCGACGGCGAGTGGCTGGAGGTCAACGGCCGCCGTGTCCGCGTCGGCGTCTTCCCGGTCGGCATCGACCCGCAGGCGTTCCGGCGTTTTGCCGCCTCTCCGGAGGCCGAGCGGCAGGAGCAGCGCATGCGCCAGGTGCTCGGCGACAGGCTCCAGCTGATCGGCGTCGACCGGCTGGACTACTCCAAGGGAATCGTGCAGCGGTTCGAGGCATTCGGGCGCCTTCTCGAACAGTATCCCGAGAACCTCAACCGGGTGACGCTGCTCCAGGTCGCGCCGCCGTCGCGCTCGGATGTCGAGGCCTATGCCGACATCCGCGAGGGGCTGGAGCGGTTCGCAGGCCACCTGAACGGGCTCTACGCGGACATCGACTGGACGCCGATCCGCCTGATTGTCCGCGCTTTCCAGCGCCGCGCGCTGGCGGGCATCTTCCGGGCGAGCCGCGTCGGCCTGGTGACGCCGCTGCGCGACGGCATGAACCTCGTCGCCAAGGAGTATGTCGCCGCCCAGGACGATGCCGATCCCGGTGTGCTGGTGCTGTCGCGCTTTGCGGGCGCGGCCGAGGCGCTCGACGGTGCGCTGCTGGTCAATCCCTACGATACCGACGGCACGGCCGAGATGCTGCAGCGCGCGGTGACCATGCCGCTGGAGGAGCGCCGGGATCGCTGGCGGCGGATGTTCGAGGTCATCGAGCGCGACAGCGCCGAGAACTGGTGGACGAGTTACATGACCGCACTGCGGGCGTCCCGGTAGCCTGCCAGCCGCTTCCGGACGAGGACGGATCGGCCGCAGGACCCTCCCCGCAATCGACCCTCGAGGTCCGTGGGATCGACCGACTAGATCAGCCCGCGCTGCGCGAGGTTGCGCATCAGCGCGCCGACACCGAACGTCCAGGGCTCGACATCCGGGCAGCGCAGTACCCGGTTCGACAGTCGCCCGAGGCGCGGCGAGGCGATGGTGACGATATCGCCGGGCTTGTGGGTGAAGCCCTCGCCCGGGTGGTCGCGATCCTCGATGGGCGCGAACATCGTGCCCAGATAGAGCACGAAGCCGTCCGGATACTGGTGATGCTTGCCGATCGTCTGGGCGACGATATCGGCCGGGTCGCGGCTGATCCGGCTCATGTCGCTCCTGCCCTCGAGCCGGAACCCGTCCTCGCCGACGATTTCGAGGCCGACGCTGGCTGAGCGCAGGTCATCGAGGCCGAAACCGCCGTCGAACAGCCTGAGGAACGGCCCGAGCGCGGCGCTGGCGTTGTTGTCCTTTGCTTTGCCGAGCAGGAGGGCCGAGCGACCCTCGACATCGCGCAGATTGACATCGTTGCCAAGTGTCGCGCCGATGATCTGTCCGGCGCTGGTCACGACCAGCACGATTTCGGGCTCCGGATTGTTCCAGGTCGACATCGGGTGGATGCCGACCTCGGCGAGATGGCCGACGGCGGCCATCGGCTGCGCCTTGGTGAACACCTCCGCGTCCGGCCCGATGCCGACCTCGAGATACTGCGACCAGGCCTTCTTCTCGACCAGCATCGCCTTCAGCGCCATCGCCTGCTCGGAACCGGGCTTGAGCTTCGACAGGTCGTCGCCGATCAGCGCGGTGATCTCGGCGCGGATCGCCGCCGCCCGGTCGGCCTCGCCGCGCGCCTGCTCCTCGATGACGCGCTCGAGCATCGAGATGGCGAAGGTGACGCCGGCTGCCTTCACCGCCTGCAGGTCGATGGGAGCGAGCAGCCAGGGCCGGGCCGGGTCACGGTCGGCACGCGGGGTGTTGGCGAGGATGTCGTCGAGCCGGCCGATCCGCCTGCCCTCGGCCGCCCGCGCGATCTCCACCGGTCGATCGCTCTCGCACAAGTCGCGCACCGTCGGGGCAATCTCGGAGATGTCGACGAGATCGTCGCCACGCACCGTGACGACGGCGGGTCCGCCGACGTCCGGCCGCCAGACACGACCGACCAGCACGGCGTCTGCGGCATCCTCGGGCAGCGCGAAGCCAGCGGTGGTATCGAAGCTCATCTGCGTTTCCTCGTCTGTCGTCGTCTGGGACCTGTCGGCGTCTGGGAAATGCCGTGCGGAGGGGTGCGGCGCGACACCATAGACCAATCGCGCGGTTCACGCTTCCGGGATGTTCTCGCGGAAGATCGCCTGGATGCGGATGGCGGGCAGGTTCGGGGCGGGCTCGCCGCGGGCGGCCGCCAGCAGCCGGTCGATGGCATCGCGCGCCTCGACCCGCGGGTTCTGGTCGATCACCGCATCCATCGTGCCCGACAGCAGGTAGCGGCGCGTGTGCTCGGTCAGCTCGTGGCCGACGAAGACGATGTCGCGCGCCCGGCCGCGCTCCTCGAGCGCCCGGGCAATGCCGCGGTTGCCGGCGCCGATGTTGTAGATGCCGGCGAGATCGGCATGCGCATCGAGCAGGGCGCAGGCCTCGCGGTAGCTGCGTTCGGTGTCGTCCTTGACCTCGCGCAGCTCGACGATCCGCAGGCCGGGGAACTCCTCGGCGAGGATGTGGCGGAAGCCCATCTCGCGCTCCTCGTGGCCGCGATAGCTGAGCGAGCCCGCAAACAGCGCGACATTGCCGGCGCGGGCGCCCACGAAGCGGCCGAGCAGGTGGCCGGCCAGCCGTCCGGCAGCGCGGTTGTCGATGCCGACATAGCCGATGCGCGGCACGTTGGCGATATCGGAAACCATCGTCAGCACCGGGATTCCCGCCGCGCTGACCTCGCGGATCGCCTCGCGCACGGTCGGATGGTCGAGCGCGATCACGCCGACGCCGGAGGTCTCGCCGCGGATCTCGAGCAGCGTGCGGGCGAGCGCGTCCGGATTGAAGCCTTCGATCAGCCGAACCCTGACATCGGCCTGAGGCCCGCGCCATTCGGCCATCGCGGCGATCTGGGCGGCGAGCGTGTTCATGAAGGTGTTGGTGCCGCCGGGCAGCAGGAAGTCGATGCGGGTCGCGTTCGCCGGCCGGTAGCCCGTCTCGGCAACCATTGATCCGGGCAGGTAGCCAAGCCTTTCGGCCGTGGTCAGAACCCGGTCGCGGGTGCGCGAATGGACGCCCGAGCGATTGTTCAGCACCCGGTCGACGGTGGCGGTGCTGACGCCCGCTTCCCGCGCAATATCCGAAATCGTCGCCCGCATGACCCGTCGACTCGCCGACTTCCTTGCCGATCATTGTGGGCTGCCACCGGGGCGCCGTCAACGATCATGATGTAAAATGATGCAAAAGACATCAAAACCATCGCCGCGTCGATGGTGAGGCGTGCCGAGCGTCTGCCGCGCAGGCCGTGGCGCCTGCACTCCGGGCGGGGCGGTATGGGGCGATCCTCCGCCGCTGGCGGCAGGGGGGGCTGCAGCGCGGAAGGATCCGGCCGGATGCGGCCGGGCGGGGCGTCGTTCGCCACCGCTGCCTCGGAACTCGCTGATTGAGCAGATGATTCCGGTTCGCTGGACGGTCAGCCGACGCCGCATGCGATTGGTTCGGCTGGTCGATGCGCCCGCCTCTGATGCCGTAACCCGTCTGTTGTCTGACGCGATATGCAGGCCAATTTGATGTGTCTGTTGACACGGCGGCATCATTATGCATCATAACCGATCATAAAACATCACGACGATGTTCGGGAGCAACGGTCCTAGGGAGGCTGGCCATGTCTGGTCGGGGTAAGTTCGACGCGTCGCGTCGCAGGCTGTTGAAGTCCGGTGCCGCTCTGGCAGCGACGGCTGCGGTCGGCATTGCGCCGCGGTTTCTCGGTCTCGGTCACGCCTATGCCGAGGGCACGCTGGCGCCCGGCATGGTGGGCGGCCCCTGGGGTTTTCCGGGTGCCGAGCGCTACCAGTATGGTCCCGACACGCCGGAGGGGCGTGCGATCGAGGGCCTGAAGGCGCTGAAGGGGGCCGGCAAGGCTCCCGACAAGATCGTCATGATGCTGTCCGAGGGCTCCGTCGGGCATCTCACCAAGGCCTATCCGGCCGAAGGACCGACGGTTAAGGAGGTCTTCGAGAAGGAGACCGGCATCACCATCGAGATCGTCGGTGTTCCGTCCGGTCAGGAATTCACCAAGACGATGCAGGACATCGCCACCAAGGCCGGCGGGCTCGACATCTACGCCGTCGAGTGGAACCGGCTGGGCGACCTGGCCGAGACCGGCGGTCTTGCCAATCTCGACGAGTTCGCCGAGCAGTACCGGCCCGAATGGGACGATCCGGAACGCGGTTACATGAATGGCGCCAAGGGCGTCAGCCTGCTCAACAAGTATCGCGGATCGATCTACGGCGTGTCGGTCGACGGCGACTTCCAGACCTGGATCGTCCGCAAGGATCTGTTCGAGGATCCGGCCGAGCAGAAGGCCTTCGAGGCCGAATATGGCTATCCGCTGCGTTATCCGCGCACCTTCGCCGAGCTCGACCAGATCGCCACCTTCTTCCATCGCCCGGACAAGGGCCTGTTCGGTTGCACCGACCTCAGGAACCAGGGCTGGGGCTACACCAACTGGTATCAGCGCTATGTCTCGCTCGGCACGCCGAACCGGATGCTGTTCGACCTCGAGGCCAATCCGCTGATCAATTCACCGGAAGGCGTCCAGGCCGCGACCGAATACGTCAAGAGTCTCAGCTACCATTCGCCCGACGCGATCTCCTGGGGCTGGCCGGAGCAGTACGGCAACATGGCGGAAGGCGGCGCGGCGATGACCTGCGCCTTCTCCAACATGCCGAAATTCCTCGACAACCCGGCCAATGCCGGATCCAAGGTCACCGGCAGGATGGATTCGATGCTGCCGCCTGGTCGCGAGCTCGATGGCCATCTGGTGCGCCGCAGCGTACTGTGGCTCAACCTCTCGGCCAGCGTCTCCTCCCAGTCGAAGCATCCGGAGGCTTGCTATCTGCTGCTGCAGTGGCTCGGCTCGAGCCGCATCTACTCGTGGATGACGGCGAACCCGGCGGGCTATTTCGATCCGTTCCAGCTCGCCAATTTCGACGATCCGCTGGTTCAGGAAACCTACCACAAGTATCAGGTGGACACGATCCGGGCGACGGCGGAGCGCAGCGTCCCGACGATCAACTATCCGGGCGCCACGGCCTTCCATAACGCGCTCGACGAGAACCTGGTGGCCGCCTGCACCGGCGCCAAGACCCCCGAGCAGGCGATGGAGGATACCGAGCGCGAGTGGAAGCGGATCGTCCGGCGGATCGGCGAGGACAAGCTCACCGACGCGATCCGGACCAATGCCGAGGCCTGGCCGACGGTTCTCGATCCGGTCGACGCCTGAACTGGCGAACCTCCCTCCCGAGGCAGCCTGGAGGCGGGCGGCGCGGCCAGTCCGTGCCGCCCCCTCCGAAATGGCGAGATGTGTTGATGAGCGTGCATGCATCAGACCGCAGCCTGTTACACCGGAGCCCTGTGCGATGACCGCGCGCCTCTGGCCCGAGATCGGCCGTTATGTCCTGATCTTTGCCGCACTGGCGATCACGCTGGTCCCGACGCTGTGGATGGTCTCGATGGCCTTCAAGCCGATCAGCGAATGGACTGCGAGCGGCGAGGCGCTGACCTGGTGGCCGAAGGAGCCGACGCTCGACAATTTCCGGTTCATCTTCGGCACGTCGAGTTCCGAACTCCTGGTCGCCCTGGAGAAGACCGCGTGGCGGCCGATCCTGGCCAGCCTGCTGTCGGCGACCTTCGGCACGATCATCGCAATGCTGTGCGGCACTGCCGCCGCCTATGCCGTGTCGCGCTTCCGGGTCGGTGGCAATCTGCCGCTGTCGCTGATCCAGCTCAGGATCTTCCCCCCGATGGCGGTGCTGATCCCGGTGATGATCATGTGGACGTTTCTCGATCTCACCGACACCTGGTGGGGGCTGGCGCTGATCTACGGCATCGTCACGCTGCCGTTCTCGTTCTGGCTGATGAAGACCTTCTTCGACGAGATGCCGCGCGAGATTGAGGAGGCGGCGCTGGTCGAGGGGTGCTCCAGGCTTCGGGTCTTCCTGAAGATCACCTTTCCGATGATGCTGGCGCCATTCGCGAGCTCTGCCCTGTTCGTCTTCATTCTCAACTGGTCCGACTATCTGATCGCGCTGCTGCTCACCACCAAGGACTGGGTGACGATCCCGGTCTACATGGCGAGCCTGTCCTCCTCGATGACCGGCCAGCTCTACGGCGCCAAGGCTGCGCTTGGGCTGATCGCGGCGCTGCCGCCGGTCATCCTCGGAATCGCCATCCAGCGCTACCTCGTCCGCGGCCTGACCTTCGGGGCGCTGAAGCAATGACCATGGAGATTGCCATGCGCGAACCGGGGAGCGAACCGGCGTCCCTGCGCGGGGGCCGGATGGCCGCGGCACCGGAGTCGCCGCTCGACGCGGAAGGCCGTCGGCTGGGGACGTGGATGGCGCTGCCGACGCAGATCCTGCTCGTCTTCATCGTGGTGTTTCCGCTGCTGATGCAGCTCTACATCTCGATGACCGACTGGTCGCCGCTCTATGGCGAGAGCTGGATCGACGCCTGGCGATCATGGAACGGCTTCGCCAACTACGTTGACGTGATGTCGGACAGCCGGTTCTGGTCGGCGCTCTGGCGCACGCTGCTCGTCATCCTCGTCTGCGTCCCTGCCCAGTTCCTGCTCGGCCTGGGTCTGGCCATCCTGTTCGTCGACGAGTTCCGGGGAAAGAGGCTGTTCTACTCGATCCTGCTGATCCCGATGATGGTCGTGCCCGCCGTCGCCGGCTACATGTTCTTCATGCTGTTCCAGTCGGGCGGCCCGATCAACGACATCCTGTCGGCGCTCACCGGAACACGGGTCAGCACCGCCTGGCTGTCCGATCCGACGCTTGCGCTGATCGCGGTGATGATCGCCGACATCTGGCAGTGGACACCGCTGATGTTCCTGATCCTGCTTGCCGGGCTGATCGGCGTGCCGGAAGACCAGCTCAAGGCGGCGACCCTGCTCGGCGCCTCGTGGTGGCAGCGTTTCACCACGATCATGCTGCCGCGGATCCGCACGGTGATCGTCATCGCGCTGGTGATCCGCACGGTCGAGATCTTCAAGATCTTCGACAATCTCTACATCATGACCGGCGGCGGGCCGGGCGTCGCCACCGAGACCATCTCCGTCTACATCTACAAGGTGACGCTGCAGAACCTGGAATGGTCCTATGTGGCGACGATCGCCCTGATCATCCTGGTCTCGCTCAGCGTGATCACCGCCTTCGGCCTGAAGCTGATGGAGCGGAGGTGAGCGATGGCGGCGATCACGCTCTCCGGCCTGACCAAGCAGTTCGGCACGTTCACGGCGCTAAAGTCGCTCGACCTGACCATCGGCGACAAGGAGTTCGTTGCCCTGCTCGGGCCGTCTGGCTGCGGCAAGTCGACCACGATGAATATCATCGCCGGCATGGAGACGCCGACCGCCGGTAGCGTCCGCTTCGACGACCGCGACATGACGGGCGTTCCGATGGGCGAGCGCGGCGTCGGCTTCGTCTTCCAGAACTACGCGATCTTCACCCACATGACGGTCTTCGACAACCTTGCCTACGGCCTCAAGGTCCGCAGGCTGCCGCAGGCCGAGATCGACGCGCGGGTGCGGCAGGTCGCGGAACTTCTCGGTCTGGTGCCCTTTCTCAAGCAGAAGTCGGCCGGCCTCTCCGTCAACATCCTGCAACGGCTTGCCATCGGCCGCTCCGCTGCCATCAATCCGCAGATCTTCCTGCTCGACGAGCCGCTGTCCAATGTCGATGCGGCGTTCCGCGCGGTGATGCGCACCGAGCTGAAGCACCTTCAGCGCGAGTTCGGCCAGACCATGGTCTACGTCACCCACGACCAGCTCGAGGCGATGACCATGGCCGACCGCATCGCGGTGATGGACCACGGCGTGTTGCAGCAGGTCGGCTCGCCGATCGAAGTCTACAACAATCCGATCAACACCTTCGTCGCCCGCTTCCTCGGGGCGCCCAGCATGAACCTCGTGCCGGGGCGGCTCACCGGCACGGGCGATGCCGTCGTCGTCGAGCTGGACGGTCTCGGCGCGCTGCCGGCGCCGCGCGTTGCGGCGACCTCCGCCGACGTGCTGTTCGGCATCCGCCCCGAGGATGTCGCGATCGTTCCCGTCGATGCTCCCGGAGCGCTGCCAATGGAGGTGGTGTTCGTCGAACGCATCGGTCCCCGGACGATCCTGCATCTGGCCGCTGCCGGCCATCAGCTCAAGGCGGTGGAGGGCAACGGCTATCCCGTGAGCATCGGCGAGCGTCTTGCCATTCGTCCCGATCCGGCGCGCGTCCGCCTGTTCGACCGGGCGAGCGGGCTGGCGCTGAGCGCGGAGTAGGGCGCATGGCACGCATCGCGTTCGTCAATGTCACCAAGCGCTTCGGCGAGACGGTCGCCGTCGACGACATTTCCTTCGAGGTGGCCGACAACGAGTTCTTCTGCATCTTCGGTCCGCCGACGAGCGGCAAGTCCACCATCCTGAGGCTGCTGCTCGGGCTCGAGACGCCGGATTCGGGCGACATCCTGATCGACGGTCGCTCGGTGCTCGGCGAGGGCCCCGCGCGGCGCAACATCGCCATGGTGTTCCAGAACCTGGCGCTGTTTCCGCACATGAGCGCGGGCGACAATGTCCGCTTCCCGCTCGTGGAGCGGAAGGTCTCGGCGGCGGCGATCGCCGCCCGTGTCGAGGCGGTCGCGGCCAAGCTGCATATCGCGCACATCCTCCACAAGATGCCGGCCCAGCTGTCAGGCGGCGAGCGCCAGCGTGTCGCCATCGCCCGCGCGCTGGTGCGCGAGCCGGTGGCCTATCTGATGGACGATCCGATCTCCGCTCTCGACGCGCGGCTGCGCGAAGAGACGCGGGTGGAGCTGAAACGCATCCAGCGCGAACTCGGCCAGACGCTCATCTATGTCACCCACGACCAGGAGGAGGCAATGTCGGTCGCCGACCGCATGGCGATCCTGGAACAGGGCAAGGTCCGCCAGATCGACCGACCCGAGGCGATCTATGACCGTCCGGCAAGCCGCTATGTCGCCCGTCTGGTCGGCTCGCCGCCGATCAACCTGTTGCCGGGCCGCGTGCGCGAGGGCCGTTTCGAGAGCGAGGACGGCAGGCTCACGCTGCCGCTCGGCCGTGGCCCGATCGATCATGCCGCGCCGGTCGATCTCGGCGTCCGGCCCGAGGATGTCGAGATCTTGGCGCCCGAGACCGACGGCGCGGCGACGGCGGCCGTCTACGAGGTCGAGCCGCTCGGCGGCTTCACCGTCGTCGACGTCGAGTTCTCGGGCCAGGTGCTGCGCGCCATGGTCCGCGGCCAGCCGCGGCTGAAGCCGAAGGAGCCGGTTGGCCTCACCATCCGGCCCGAGCGGGTGCATCTGTTCGCCCGCGACACGGGCGCCGCCCTGTTCCGGGAGGCGCGGGGATGAGGAGCTGGGACACACGATCCTGTCGGCATCATCGCGGCCCGGGCGTCGCCCAGGAGCCGGGATCGCGACGCTGCCGGCGGATGATCCATCACGATCCCGGATCGGCCTGCGGCCGTCCGCGATGACGACAGAGCAAGCCAGGACAAGAACCAGCCCAGGGAGTAACGACAACATGGCCGACAGCATGGGCTTTCATCCGGACCCCGAGGTGCGCACGCGCGATCTGGCGATCGGCTGCATCGGCGCCGGCATGATCATGGCGGAGTGTCATCTGGCCGCCTACAGGCAGGCCGGCTTTCCGGTCGCCGCCATCGCCTCGCGCACCAGGGCCAATGCCGCGAAGGTCGCCGAGCGCTGGGGCATCGGCAAGGTCCACGACACGCCGCAGGCGCTGATCGAGGATCCGGCGATCGAGATCCTCGACATCGCCTTTCCGCCGGATCAGCAGCCGGATCTGATCCGGCACGCGCTGAAGCAGCCGCACATCAAGGGTATCCTCGCCCAGAAGCCGCTGTCGCTGACGCTCGCCGAGGCGATCGCGCTCAGGGACGAGGCGAAGGCGGCCGGCAAGGTCCTCTCCGTCAACCAGAACATGCGCTACGACCAATCGATGCGCGTGCTCAAGGAGATCCTCGACCGGGGCGACCTCGGAACCCCGGTCTTCGCGCAGATCGACATGCATGCCATCCCGCACTGGCAGACCTTCCTCGAGGGCTACGACCGGCTGACGCTCGCCAACATGAGCGTCCACCACCTCGATGTGCTGCGTTTCCTGTTCGGTGATCCCGACGAGATCTTCACGACCACCCGCAAGGATCCGCGCACCCGCTTCGAGCATACCGACGGCATCACCCTCTCGACGCTGAAGTTTCCCTCCGGCCTGTTGGCGCTGTCGCTCGAGGATGTCTGGTCCGGCCCTCGCCAGGAGGGCTACCGCGACGACCAGTACATCGGCTGGCGTGTCGAGGGTACCGACGGCGTCGCCAAGGGTACGATCGGCTGGCCGACCGGTACCGCCTCGACGCTCACCTATGCCTCGACCAGGACGACCGGCGGCGAATGGGTGACGCCGAGCTGGGACACCATGTGGTTCCCGCACGCCTTCATCGGCGTGATGGAGCAGCTTCAGCACGCCGTGAAGACCGGGACGCCGCCGGCCCTCACCGTCGCGGACAACGTCAAGACCGTGGCGCTGATCGAGGCCGGCTACCGCTCGATGGCCGAGAACCGGCCAGTGAAGCTTTCCGAGATCCCGGTCTGAATCGGACCACTCACACCGAACACACCGACACACCAAGGGAGACCTGACGCCATGATGCAGGTGGGCATTTTCACCGGATACTTCCCCTACGGCCTCGAGGAGACCGCGAAGCGGATCCGCGCGCTCGGCTTCAACACCGTCCAGCTCGACATGCATTTCAAGGATATCGACGTCTCGGCCGGACAGATCACCAAGGAAAAGTGCGTGCGGATCCGCGAGACCTTCCGTGATCACGACCTGCCGATCTGCTGCATCTCCGGCTACACGAACATCGTCCACCCGGACAAGGCGGAGCGCGAGAAGCGGGTCGGCTATCTGAAGGAGATCATCCGCCACGCCCGCCTGCTCGGCACGCCCTATGTCATTTCCGAGACGGGCACCTTCAACACCGAGAGCGACTGGGTTCACCACCCGAAGAACAAGACCGAGGAAGGGTTCGAGGAGTGCCGCAAGGTCATCGCCGATCTCGCCCAGCACGCCTATGACCACGGCGCGGTGTTCCTGCTCGAGACCTATGTCAACAACGTCGTCGGATCCGTCGAGGAGACGGTGCGGATGTTCGCGCAGGTCGATCATCCCGGTCTCGGCCTGCTGATGGATCCGACCAACTACTTCGAGACCCACAACATCGACAACATGGACAAGGTCCTGAACCAGGTCTTCGACACGCTGTCCGACAAGATCAAGATCGCCCATGCCAAGGACGTCAAGCGCTCGGGCGACGACAAGTCGGAGAAGCACGCCGACATCGGCGACGACGATGCACTCGAGTCGCACACCTTCCGCGGCGTCGGCGAGATCGAGCTGCCGGCACCGGGTCTCGGTTCGCTCAACTACGACCTCTACCTGAAGCGCCTCTCCGAGAAGCATCCGAACATCTCCGTGATCATCGAGCATCTCGACGAGGCCGACGTGCCGCGCGCCAAGAAGTTCCTCGACGGCAAGCTGAGGGCGAACGGGCTTTGAGGACCAACGGGCAGATCGATCCGCGCGTCATCCCGGGCGGCCGCAGGCCGATCCGGGAGCGGGATGCCCGACAGGGCGCGCAATCCCGAGCATGGCTCCTCGCCTCGTTGCGGCCGGGATGACGCAGGTTTCGCGTTCGCGGCGCTGGCGTCCCGCGACCCGTCAGCCCCGGCCTCGGTCCGCGGGGCCGCTGAGGACGTGACAGCTGCCGGGATTGTCGAGGGCGAGGGGGGCCGCGGCGAGGCGTAACGAGTACTGGAGACGTCGACATGGTGAAGCTTTATGGGCGTGCGATGTCGCGGCGCGACGTCGCCCGCCACGCAGGAATGCTGTCCCAGTTTGCAGGCGTCCGTCTGATGACGCTGGGCGACGGCGTGGAGCGCGGCATCCGCATGCTGGAATTCCGGACCGGTACCGGCTTGCGGTTCACGGTGCTGGTCGACCGGGCGCTCGACGTTGCCGACTGCGAGTTTCGGGGGGCGGCGATCGGCTGGCATTCGCCGGCGGGATTCCGCCATCCCGCCCTGCACGAGTACGAGGGCGAGGGCGGCCTTGCCTGGTTGCGGTCGTTCTCCGGGCTGATGGTCACCTGCGGGCTCGATCACACGCTGTTCATGGATTCCGATCCGGCCGACCATTACGTCTACGGCCCGCGCAAGAGCGTCGACAGTTCCCTGCACGGACGGATCGGCACGATCCCGGGCCGGCTCACCGGCTATGGCGAGAGCTGGGACGGCGATGACTGCACGCTCTGGTGCGAGGGCATCGTCCAGCAATCCACCGTGTTCGGCGAGGACCTGCACCTGATCCGCCGGATCGAGGCGAAGGTCGGGGCGAACGAGTTCGTCCTGAAGGACCGGGTGGTCAATCACGGCTTCTACGACACCCCGCACATGTTCCTCTACCACATCAATGTCGGCCATCCGGTGCTGGCGGAAGGCAGCCGATATCTGGCGCCGATCCGCAAGACCGTGTGGGCGGCCCATGCCGGCGACAACTACCGCCGGCAGGGCGTCGGCTATCGGACGCTGCCCGCCCCCCGGTCGAATTTCCACGAGCAGGTCTGGGAGCACGAGATGTCCGCGGACGCCGACGGCAAGGTGCCTGTCGCGCTGGTCAACGACAGCTTCGACGGCGGCCGCGGCCTCGGCTTCCTTGTCGAGACCGCCAAGGCCGAGTTCCCGGCCCATTTCGAGTGGCAGAACCTTCAGGAGGGGCAGTATGCCCTCGGCATCGAACCCTCCACCAACCATGTGCTCGGCAAGCCGTTCGCACGCGAGCGCGGCGAGCTGATCCGTCTCTCCCACGGCGAGGAGCGGCGCTACACGACCCGCTTCGCCGTGCTCGACGGCGCGGACGAGATCGCTGCCGCCGAGGCGCGGATCCGAGCCATAGCCGGTCAGCCCGACGAGGATTACCCGGTGCCGACCGGCGAATGGGAGGCAATCGGCCGATGAACGTCAACGCGGTGACCGGCGATGCTCCGGTCTGGGAGGCGAGCATGGATTTTTCGGGCAGGACCGTCCTTCTGACCGGCGGCGCCGGCGGGCTCGGCATCGACATCGCGCTTGCCTTTGCCGATGCGGGCGCGAGGGTGATTGCCCTCGACATCCGCGACGATCGCGGCGCCGATCTCCTCTCCCGCGCCGTCGGCACGACCGGCGAGGTGCTCTACGAGCATGTCGATCTCTCGCAGCTCGACGCGCTGCCGGGCGAACTCGACCGCATTGTCTCGGCGCATGGCCCGGTCGACATCCTGATCAACAACGCCGCGATCTATCCGGCGAGGCCGTTCGATGAGTACACGGTCGAGGACTACCGCGCCGTCCAGGCGGTCAATGTCGATGCCCATGTGCAGTGCATGCTGTCGCTGGCGCCAGGCATGCGGGCGCGCGGCTGGGGGCGCATCATCAATGTCGCCTCGATCACCTTCTATGGCGGCTGGGACAAGCTGTTCCCCTATGTCGCCTCGAAGGGGGCGCTGGTGGGACTGACCCGCGCCTGGGCGCGCGAACTCGGCCCCTTCGGCATCACTGTCAATGCGATCGCGCCGGGCGCCTTCCCCACCGACGCGGAGAAGATCCACCCCGATCCCGAGGGATATGCCCGCTTCGTGCTGGAGCATCAGTCGCTGAAGCGCCGCGGGTCGCCGCGCGACATCGCCGGCACGATGATGTTCCTCGCCTCCGACTACTCGGCCTTCATCACCGGCCAGACCCTCAATGTCGACGGCGGCTGGGTGATGAAGTGACATGGGGCGGAGTGCCGGTCGGATGGCTCCATGCCCGACCCGCGCGCGGCACGGGCCACCGGTTCCCGCGAGGGGAGAGGGTATCCGTGGCGATGCACCGGCCATGCAACCCGACCCCCATGGGAAGACGCGGCACCGTGTCCGGGCTCGCACGATACCCTCTCCCCCTGCAGGAGGGGGTTGGCCCGAACGGTCGGCGTGAGCGGCCGCGAGCCGTACGACAGCAAGTTTGGGGCGCCTCGCCGCTCGTCACGTCAGGTTTCGAGGATGAATGAAATGGGCGTACTTTCCGGCTACCGGGTTCTGGACTGCTCGATCGCCATGGCCGGTCCGTTCGCGGCGCAGCGCATGGGCGATCTGGGCGCTGACGTCATCAAGGTCGAGCCCGTCACCGGCGAGTGGCAGCGCCACACGGCGGCGGGCGGCGCGCGCGGCAATCGCATCAACGTCTCGTTCCTGTCGCTGAACCGAAACAAGCGCAGCCTCGCGGTTGACCTCAAGCGTCCGGAAGGCAGGCAGATCCTGCTCGACCTGGTGAAGACCGCCGACGTCTTCCTGCAGAATTACCGTCCCGGCGTCGCCGAGCGCCTCGGCGTCGACTACGGGACGCTGTCGGCGATCAATCCGCGCCTCGTCTACGTATCCATGTCGGGCTATGGTGAGGATGGACCCTACCGCGACAGGCCGGGTCAGGACCTGATCCTGCAGGGCATGAGCGGCGCGATGCTGTCGGCGGGCCGCGAGGGGGAGCCACCGACGCCGGCCGGGCAGTTCCTGGTCGATGCCGTTACCGCCTATACGGCCTTCGAGGCGGCGCTCGCCGCGCTGTTGCACCGCGAGCGCACCGGAGAAGGGCAGCGCGTCGATGTCAACATGCTCGATGCCATCACCACCCTGCAGATGCAGGAACTGTCGGTGTTCACCATCGCCGGCAAGCCGCAGACCCGTTCGGCCGAGCCGCACGCCCACGTCTATATCCGCGCGCCCTATGGCGCCTTCGCCACCAGCGACGGCTACATCATCGTCGCCTTCCCGCCGTTGCGGAAACTCGGCGAGGTGATCGGCGAGCCATCCTTCCTGACGATGAATGACGAGACCGACGGCTGGACGCGGCGCGACGAGATTTTTGCCAAGACCCGCGAGAAGCTGAAGGAGCGCTCCAGCGCGGACTGGCTGAAGCTGTTCGCCGAGGCCGACATCTGGGCGGGCCCGGTCTATGGCTATGCCGAGCTGGTCGACGACCCGCAGATCCGCCACAACGGCACCTTCGTCGAGTACGATCACCCGACAGAGGGCCGGGTGAAGATGCCGGGCTTCCCGTTCCGCATGTCGAAGACGCCCGCCCGCGTCTATCGCGGTGCGCCGGTCGTCGGCGAGGATACGCGGCAGATCCTGCGGGAGATCGGTTACGACGAGGCCCGCATCGACTCGCTGTTGGCCGAGACGGTCGTCGCCGAGGAAAGACCGTGAGCGCGCCGCACTATCTCGGACTGACCTGGGATCATCCGCGCGGCTACAACGCGCTGGCCGCCGCCGCGGCGGCCCTCGATCCGGTTCGCGACGGACTGTCCATCGCCTGGTCGAGGCAGCCGCTCGAGGGTTTCGAATCCCACCCCATCGATGATCTCGCGGCCCGATTCGACATCGTGGTGATCGATCACCCCCATGTCGGCGAGGCAGTCGCCAAGGACTGCTTCTTCGCGCTCGAGGATCTGTTCGCAGCGGCGGAGATCGCCGGCTGGTCCACCGCCACCATCGGCCCCTGCCTGTTGAGCTACCGCTATGCCGGACGCCACTGGGCGCTGCCGCTCGATGCCGCGACACAGGTCATGGCCTGCCGGCCTGAGCGGCTTGACGAAGCCTTGCCGCGGACCTGGGACGAGGTGGTCACCGTCGCCAGGCGCAGACCGGTCGCCCTGTCGCTCGCGGGGCCCCATGCGATCCTCTCGTTCATGAGCCTGTGCGTGGCGCTGGGCGAGCCGCCGGCGAGCCGTGATCCGGGACGCTTCGTGTCGGCGGAAACGGGCACGGCCGCCCTCGAGATCATGGCAGCCCTCGCCGCGACGACGCCGGACTGGACGAAGCCGCTCAACCCGATCGGTCTGCTCGAGGCCATGGCACAGGACGCGGATCTGGCGCTCGTGCCGCTGGTCTACGGCTATGTCAACTATGCTGCGCCGGCCGATCCCGCCCGTCTTGCCGTCCGCTTCGCCGACGCCCCGGTGGTCGCGGGGGTCGGGCGACCCGGCTCGACGCTCGGCGGTACCGGCATCGCCGTCAGCCGCCGGGCCGAGGTAACGCCGGCGCTGCTCGACCATCTGCGCTGGCTGATGTCGAGCGAGACCCAGACGGCGTTCATCCCTGCCCATGACGGCCAGCCGAGCCGGCGCGACGCCTGGGCCGACGCCGCGGTCAACGCCCGCTGGGGCGGGTTCTACCGCGACACCGCCGCGACGCTGGAGGCGGCCTGGGTGCGGCCGCGCTTCCACGGATACATCCCGTTCCAGACGCGGGCCTCGGCCATCCTGCGCGAGGCGCTGAGCGCTCGCACACCCGCAGCTGCGACGCTGGCAAGGCTTCAGGACGCCTATGCCGCCGCCCGACCGGACGGAGCGGAAATATGAGGAGCACGACCACGGCTTTCCTCGTCCCGGCGCCAGCCTGTGACGGCATCTTGGCGCTGATGCAGGAGACAGACACATGGACACCGTAACCCTCGACGTCGACGGCCATGTCGCCGTCATCACCCTGAATCGGGCCGACAAGCTCAACGCCATGACGCCGGAGATGACCGACGCCCTGCGCCGACATGTCGCGGCGGTCAACGGTGACGATGACGTCCGCGCGGTGGTGCTGACCGGAGCGGGGCAGAAGGCGTTCTGCGCCGGCAGCGACATTCGCGAACTCGATGCCTATCCGACGGCCTGGTCGTTCCGCGGCCGGCCGGACTATTGCGATGCGGTGCGCAGCCTGACCAAGCCGTCGATCGCCGCGGTCAATGGCTACGCGTTCGGCGGCGGGCTGGAGATGGCGCTGTCCTGCGACATCCGCATCGCCTCGGCCAATGCCCGCTTCGCTGCTCCCGAGATCAAGCTCGGTTGGATCGGCGGCGGCGGCATGACCGCGCTGCTCGCCCATTCGATCGGTCCGTCGAATGCCGCACTGATGGTGATGACCGGCGATCCGATCGCTGCCGAGCGGGCTCTGTCCTGGGGGCTCATCAGCGAGATCGTCGAGCCCGACATGCTGATCGGACGGGCCCGCGAGATTGCCGCCACCATCGCCAGCCGCGCCCCGATCGCGGCGGAGACTGCCAAGCTCAACCTCAAGGCCGCCTTCGCCATGCCGCTCGAAAACGCCATCCAGTACGAGCGCGACCTTCAGACCGTGTGCTTCGCCACCGAGGACGCGGCCGAGGGCCGGCGTGCCTTCAAGGAAAAGCGACCGCCGGTATTCCGCAGGCGTTGACGAAAGCGCCCTCGCGCGGTCTCTTGCCGCGCGAACGGAACGGTCGCCGCGCATCGGCGACCGCCGCATTCCATCACCAAGGAGACCGAAGTGACGGCGAGACACGACAACCTGATCGGTGGCAAGTGGGTTCAGGGCAGCGAATACGCGCCGAATGTCAATCCGTCCGACCTGAGCGACATCGTCGGCGAGTACGCGCGCGCCACTGCTGCTGACACCCATGCCGCGATCGCGGCGGCGAAGGATGCGCTGCACGCCTGGTCGCGCTCCACCCCGCAGCAGCGCTTCGACCTGCTCGACGCCGCCGGCACCCGCATCCTCGCCGAGAAGGAGCGGCTCGGCCGGCTGCTGTCGCGCGAGGAGGGCAAGACCCTGGCCGAAGGTATCGGAGAGGCGGCCCGTGCCGGTCAGATCTTCAAGTTCTTCGCCGGCGAGGCGCTGCGCTCGGGCGGCGAGGCGATCACCTCCGTCAGGCCCGGTGTCGGCATCGAGATCACCCGCGAGGCAGTTGGCGTGGTCGGCCTGATCACGCCCTGGAACTTCCCGATCGCCATCCCCGCCTGGAAGATCGCGCCGGCGCTTGCCTGGGGCAACACGGTGGTGCTGAAGCCGGCCGACCTCGTACCCGGATCGGCCCATGCGCTGGTGGAGATCCTGGTCGATGCCGGCCTGCCTGCCGGCGTGCTCAATCTGGTGATGGGGCGTGGATCGGTCGTCGGCGAGGCGATCATCGGCTCGCCCGACGTCAACGCGATCAGCTTCACTGGCTCCGTCCAGACCGGCAAGCGCATTGCGCTTGCCTGCGCCGAGAGCGGCAAGAAGCTGCAGATGGAGATGGGCGGCAAGAACCCGCTGGTCGTCCTCGACGACGCCGACCTCGATGTCGCGGTCGGCGCTGCCGTCAACGGTGCCTTCTTCTCCACCGGCCAGCGTTGCACCGCCTCCTCGCGGCTGATCGTCACCGAGAAGATTCACGACCGCTTCGTCGAGGCGATGACGGCGAAGCTCAAGACCCTGAGGATCGACAACGCGCTCAAGCAGGGCACGGACATCGGACCGGTCGTCGACGAGAAGCAGCTCGAGCAGGATCTGCGCTACATCGCGCTGGCCCGTGAGGAGGGCTGCGAGGTGATCGGCGGCGAGCGGCTCAACCGCGAGACCGAAGGCTACTATCTTGCGCCCGCGCTCCTGGTCGGCGCCAACAACCGGATGCGCACCAGCCGCGAGGAGATCTTCGGCCCCGTCGCCAGCGTCATCAAGGTCGGTGATTACGACGAGGCCCTCGCGGTCGCGAACGATACCGACTTCGGGCTGTCCGCGGGCATCTGCACCACCTCGCTGAAATACGCCTCGCACTTCAAGCGCAACGCAGAGGCCGGCATGGTCATGGTCAATCTGCCGACGGCGGGCGTCGACTATCATGTTCCCTTCGGCGGCCGGAAAGGCTCCTCGCACGGACCGCGCGAACAGGGCGCCTATGCGCGCGAGTTCTACACCACGGTCAAGACCGCCTACACGCTGGCCGGGTAGATCAGGCCGGCTGGATCGGGCCGGGTAGACCGGCCCGGTCCGCACGGCCGGTATCATCATCGGCGTCATCGCGCCGGGGCCTCGTGCGGATGGGGATCGCGCCGGCGCAGGTCTCCTGCAGGGCGGAGCATTCCGCGATGTCCCGCGCCGCCCCCTGCACATCGAGCTCGCCGCCGGAGATGTCGAGCCCGGCGCAGACGCCGCGACCCGAGCCGGAGAGGATCGCCACGCCGACGGTCGGATCCTCGCCGATTTCCTGCAACAGCGTCGCGAGATGCCGCATCCCGGCCCGGGTCATCGCGGTCAGCCGTTGCGGGCGGTCGTGGCGCAGCATGGCCATGCGGTCGGTGGCGCGCTCGAACACCGCATCGCCACGCGGATCGGGTCGTGTCACCGGTGATGTCCTCTCAGTCGGCGGCCAGGACCGAGCGCAGCTCGCGCAGCATCAGCCGCACGATCTCGATCAGCATCAGCCCGAACGAAATCGGCGCCATCATCACCACCGGCCAGGCCGGCCAGTAGCCGGTGCCGATCTGCAACTGCCGGCCGCTGTCGATCGCCACCAGCGTGAACTTGCCCGCATACCAGAGCACGATCGCATAGACGGCCGCCTCGACAAGGAGCACGAAGGCCGAGATCGCCTTGCCGAGCGGTCCCGGCGCCAGGCTCGACAGCACCTCGAGACGCGGAAAGGCGCCCTCGCGGTGCGCCAGCGGCAGGCCCCAGAACACCATCAGCGGAAACAACGCCGCCTCGATCATGTTGTAGCCGCCGGGCACGAGATCGGCACCGAGCACGTAGCGGCCATAGACGGTGACGACCGTCAGGATCAGGATGGCGAACAGGCACAGACCGCCGCCGATGGCGGCGAGCGACCACTGGATGTGCTCGAAGGCGCGCAACAGTCCCCGCATCTTACTGGATCCTGCTCGGCAGCCAGGTCACCACGGCCGGGAACTCGATCATCACGGCCGACACGACGATCGCCGCGACCAGGGCGAACAGCCCGGTTCGGTTGAAGATCGGCGCCACCGGATGACGTGCGGCGGCGCAGGCGGCATAGGTGGACAGGCCGACCGGGGGCGTGAGCAGGCCGAGCGAGATCATGAAGCAGGCCATGACGCCGAACCACAGCAGGTCGACCTGGGCTGCGGCCAGCACCGGCATGATGATCGGGATCAGCAGCACCATGACAGCCGCCGATTCCAGGAACAGCCCGAACACGAAGAAGGCGAGGAGCAGGAGCGTCACCAGCAGGCTCGGGCTTGCCAGCAGAGGCTCCAACAGTGCGAGCAGCTCGCGCGGCGCCCGCGAGAGCGACAGGAACCGCCCGAAGATCTGGGCGCCGATGACGATGATCATCAGCATCGACGTGACCTTCACCGAATCGACCAACGCAGCGGCGATGTCGCGCAGGCCGATCCGACGCATCGCCAGCATGCCGATCAGGGCGACGAAGGCGCCGACCGCGCCGGCTTCGGCCGCGGTGATGATCCCGCCATAGATGCCGCCGAACACCACCGTCATCAGCGCCAGCACGAACACGAAGGCGGCGAGGCTTTGCGGCGAGACGGCGGTCGCCTCCATCGTCGGCGAGGCATCACGGTCGGTTTCGCCGAACAGATAGAGGCAGGCGATATAGACGAGGATGCACAGCACGCCGGGCAGCATCGCCCCGATGAACAGGTGTCCGACCGGCACCAGCGTCAGCGAGCCGTAGAGGATCATGATGATCGAGGGCGGGATGATCGCCGACAGCGAGCCGGCGACGGCGGATAGCGCGATCGAGAACCGTCGCGTGTAGCCGACCGCCTGCAGCTGCGGCGCCGCCATGGTGGCGAGCGCCGCCGCAGTGGCGGCGCCGGACCCCGACACCGCGCCGAGCAGCCCGCCCGAGATGATGGTGGCCGCGCCGAGCGGGAAGCGCCGTCGGCCGGCGAGGCGGTAGCCCACCCGGAACAGGTCCTCCACCACCCGCCCGCGCAGCAGGAACTGCGCCATCAGCAGATAGAGCGGAATGATCGACAGCGAGTACGAGGAGGCGGTCGCGATGATGTCGGGCGCAAGCAGCCCGTCGAACAGCCGCGTTCCGCGCATCAGCCACATGCCGAGGATGCCGGTGCCGAGCAGTACGGTCGCGACATTCTGACCGAGCACCAGGAACACACCGAACCAGGCGGTCGCGAACAGCAGGGCCTCGTGCGTCGGCATGCAGGACCTCTCCAAATCCGGCGGGGGCGTTGCCACCCGCGCGTACCATGGCCGACCCATCCTCGCTCATGCCGGCCGGGCGCGGCAGCGTTTTGAGACGGGGATCGGTGCGGCCATCCCTCGGAAGCGATAGCGCCGCGATCCCGGACCGCTGCGGACGCGGCGTCCGGGATCACTGCGATGGTGGGCCTTGCCGTCAGTCGGCCAGCAGTTCCTTGACGCCTTCGGGCAGGACACCGCCCTCGGCCTGGATCAGCTCCGCCCAGAGCTTCGCGGCGGCGCGAGCGGGATGGCCATTGGCCTCGGTCTGCTCGATCCACTGCGCCCAGGTGTCGCGCGCGGCGGTGGCGATGTGCGCCTGGAGCTCGGGCGACAGGTCTTCCACCATCAGGAACACCGCGCCCTTGCCCTCTGCCTCGGCCCGCACCTCGTCGGCCTGCGCCTCGATGAACTCGGCATTCTTTAGCGCGGTCTCGCGGGCGATGCGGTCGAAGGCCTGCTTCTGCGCGTCGGTCAGCCGGTCCCAGGCCTGCTGCGAGATCGCGTGGTAGGATTCCCAGTGGCCGAGCGCCACGCCGTCGATGGTGAACTTCAGCGTGTCGGTGAGCGAGTAGGACTTCCAGTCGGCGACCGACAGCAGGATGCCCTCGATGGTCTTGCGCGACAGCGCCTCGTAGGCCTGCGCAGCCGGCATCGTCACCGGGGTGACGCCGAGCCGCTCCAGCGTCATCGTCTGCAGCGCGGCGCCGGCCCGCATCGGCAGACCCTGGAAGTCGGCCGGCGTCCGGATCTCCTTGCCCGAGGTCGAGATCGCATAGGCCCCGGTCGCACCCAGTGCCCAGGCGACGATGCCCTTGTCGCCGATCTCGTAGTCATAGAACGTCTTGCCGTCCTTCAGTTCAACGTCACTGTCGAGCAGGTTCTGGAAGGCCCGGGTGACTGCCGGAGAGTCGGTGTTGTAGACCGGCAGCTGGGTGATGTCCGACAGCGGGAATATGCCCGGATGATAGGGCGCCAGCAGCGGCGAGGCGACGTCCACCGTTCCCCCCTGCAGCGCATCGAGGTCGCGGCCGATGCCGACCAGCTCGCCGGCATAGAAGCGGGTGAAGGTGACGTCCGTCTCGGCCTCCATCGCATCGGCGAACGGATCGAGGAACTGGCCCGTCCAGAAGTGCACCTGCGGCAGCGAGGAGGAGATCGTCAGCTCCACGGCGGAAGCTCCGGGAGCGACGGTGCTGGTGGCGAGGGTCGCTATGGCAGCGAGGGCGGCGAGTCCCTTTCGGGTGGTGGCGGTCATAGGCGTGGTCTCCCTTTGGTTGTTTCGTTTGACGACGTTCAGGCCCCGCGCCGGTTCGGCGCCGGGTCGTTGTTGGTCAGCCATCGCTGACGAATCCGAGTTCGCTGCGCAGCAGTCGCTTCATCACCTTGCCGTTGGCATTGCGCGGCAGCGGATCGACCCGGAAGGTGAAGCTCTCGGGACACTGGTAGTCGGCGAGTTCGGCCGCGCAGTGGGCGGCCAGCGCTGCCTCGTCGGGCGTCACGTCGCCGGCGAGCGTCACCACTGCGTGCACGCGCTCGCCGAGGATCGGACAGGGTTTGGCAATGACGGCGGCCTCGCGCACGCCGGGCGCCGCCAGCAGCACACTCTCCACCTGCGCGGTGAAGATCTTGTAGCCGCCGCGGTTGATCATGTCCTTCTTGCGGTCGTGGACGTAGACGAAGCCGTCGGCATCCTTCGAACCGATGTCGCCGGATCGCCAGAAGCCGCAGACGAACTCGCGTGCGGTCGCCTCCGCGTTGCGCCAGTAGCCGGGAACGACCATCGGCCCTCGGTGCCACAATTCGCCCGGCTGGCCGGGGGGTAGTTCGCGTCCGTCCTCGTCCATCACCAGGATTTCGGCGCCGGGGACCGGCAGGCCGACGCTGAGCCGGTGGGTGGCAGTGTGGGCGGCCGGCATGATGGTGACCGGCGATGTCGTCTCGGTCGCGCCGTAGCAGTTCATCAGCCCGAGCCCGGGCAACTCCCTGGCCAGCCGCGCAATGGTCGGTTCCGGCATCGGCGCGCCGCCATAGCCGCCGACCCGCCAGGCCGACAGATCGTAGGCGGCGAGGTTGGCCCGGTGCAGGCAGAGATTGTACATCGCGGGAACCAAGACGGTGAAACTCATCCGCTCGCGCGCCGCCAGCTCGAGGAAGCGCACCGCGTCGAACTCGCGTTCGACGATGATCGTGCCTCCGGCCCGTACCGCAGCGTGAATGCCGGCGACCAGACCGGTCACATGGCTCATCGGCACGACGATGATTGTGCGATCTTCCGGCCCCAGCGCCATCGCAGTGCAGTAATTCGAGGCCGAATGGACGATGCCGAGGCCGGTCAGCATGGCGCCCTTGGGGCGGCCGGTGGTGCCGGACGTGTAGAGGATTGCGGCGATCTCCTCCTCGCCAAGGTCAACGGCCTCGCCGACCGGCGGATGGGCGCGCAGCGACTCGTAGTCGGCGAAGCCATCGGCGGCACCGATGGCGACACGGTGCACGAGATCCGGCGTCTCCGCCGCCGGCGGCACGATCCCGGCGACACCCGCCTCGGCGACGATCATCCTGGCGCCGGAATCGGTAAGCGCATGGCGGATGCCTGGCATCTGGTCGCGGATCGACAGCGGTACGAGGATCGCACCCAGCCGGGCGACCGCATAGGTGAGGACGACAAACGCGATGCCATTGCCCATCAGCAGCGCCACCCGGTCGCCGCGCCCGATCCCGTGCGCCGCGAGGCCGCCGGCAATGCGCGCCACCTCCGCGTCGAGGTCGGCATAGCGCATTCGCCGGCTGCCGCAGATCAGCGCCTCGCCCTGCGGCCGCGAGGCCACAGCCGCGGCGAACATCGCATGGACGTTCGCCGGCCGGTCGACGGCGCACAGGATGACCCGGTCGCCGAAATGCAGTTCGCGCCGCAAGTCCGTCGGGTGCGCCATGTCCGACCTCAATGCGGCCGCACGAAGTGCGCAGCGTTGCGGCCGGTCGCTGCCTTTGCCTTGGCGAGTTCCTCGCGCGCGATCACCATCAGGTGCACCTCGTCCGGCCCGTCGATGTAGCGCAACGCCCGGCCCCAGCTCCACAGGTAGCTGAGCGGGGTGTCGGGCGTGATGCCGGCGGCGCCGAACACCTGCATCGCCCGGTCGACGACATTGGTCTGCAGACGGGCGGCCACGACCTTGATCGCCGACACGTCGACACGTGCGGCCTTGGTGCCCTCGCGGTCCATCTTCCAGGCGGTGCGCAGCACCAGCAGCCGCGCCTGGTCGATCTCGAAGCGGGACTGGGCGATCCAGTCCTGGATGTTGGACCGTTCGGCCAGCGTCTTTCCGAAGGTCGAGCGCTGCAGCGCCCGGTCGCACATCAACTCCAGCGCCAGCTCGCACTGGCCGATGGTGCGCATGCAGTGGTGGATTCGCCCGGGGCCGAGCCGTTCCTGGGCGAGCAGGAACCCATCGCCCTCCTTGCCGAGGAGGTTCTCCACCGGCACACGGACATTGCGATAGACCACCTCACAATGTCCCTCTGGCGCGTGGTGATGCATGATCGGCACATCGCGCACCACTTCGACGCCGGGCGCGTCCAGCGGCACGATGACGAAGGAATGCCTGCGGTGGCGGGGGGCGTCGGGACTTGGGTCCGAAACGCCGAACAGCAGGCAGATCTTCGCGTTGGGATGCCTGGCCCCGGTCGAGAACCACTTGCGCCCGTTGATGACGTAGTGATCACCGTCGCGGCGGATGGTGGTGGTCAGATTGGTCAGATCCGAGGACGCGGTGTCCGGCTCGGTCAGGCCGACGACCGAGCGGATTTCGCCGCGCAGCAGCGGATCGAGCCACTTCTGCTTCTGCTCCGGCGTGGCGAAGCGCTTCAGGATCTCCATGTTGCCGGTGTCCGGCGCCGAACAGTTGAACACCTCCGACGACCACGGCACCCGGCCCATGATCTCGGCAAGCGGGGCGTATTCGAGATTTGACAGACGCGTGCCGGGATCGGTCTCCTCGAGATCCGGCAGGAACAGGTTCCACAGGCCCTCCGCATAGGCCTTCGCCTTCAGCGGTTCCAGGATCGCCAGCGGATATTCGCCACGCGCAGCCGTCTCGTGAAACGCCTGGTTGGCGGGCAGGACGTGCGTGCGCATGAAGCCGTCCAGCCGGTCGATCATCTCGCGCGTCCTGGGGCTGTAGTCGAAGTCCATGGCCGTTGTCTCCGGTTCAGATCCCGTCGCGCGACAGGATGCCGATTGCCCGCGCCGCGCAGGCTGCCGACAGCCGGCCGACGCGCATCGCATCGGGGCTCGCCGCGATGCCGGACCGGTGGCGCGCGGCGATGCCCTCGAAGATCACCGCGAAGCGGAACAGTGCGAAGGCGCGGTGGAACGCCGTGACCGGCGCCTCGAAGCCGCCGGCGGCCCGATAGTCGTCGAAGAACGCCTCGCGCTCGGGCAGCCCCATGGCCGCGTGATCGAGGCCGGCAATGCCGCCGAGCTCGTCCGGCGCGAAATCCCAGAACGTGCCGAGATGGGCGACGTCGGCGAGCGGATGGCCGAGCGTCGACAGCTCCCAGTCGAGGACGCCGGCGATCTCCGCGGTATCGGGGGCGAACATGATGTTGCCGATGCGGAAATCACCGTGGACGATGCTCGTGTGCTCGTCCGGCGGAATGTTGGCGGCGAGCCACGCGCTCAGGGCCTCGATGTTGGCGTCCTCGCGTGTCTGGGACAGCTGCCATTGCCTGGTCCAGCGCGCGACCTGGCGCGCGAAATAGCCGCCGGTGCGTCCGAAGTCGCCGAGACCGATGGCCTGCCAGTCGGTCGTATGCAGCCGGGCTAGCGTGCGGGCGGTGGTGCGCCACATGGCGCGACGATCGGCGGCAGAGAGGCCGGGCAGGGCGCTGTCATGGAACACCCGGCCCTCGAGCCGTTCCATCAGATAGAACGGTGTGCCGATCGGCTCGGGGTCCTGTTCGAGAAGGATCATCTCGGGCACCGGAAACCCGGTCGGCCTGAGCGCTGCCATGATCCGGTATTCCCGATCGACCGCATGGGCGGACGGCAGGGTGTCCCCCGACGGCGGCTTGCGCAGCACCATCCGGCGGCCGCCGTGTTCGACGAAGTAGGTCGGATTCGACTGGCCCCCCGCGATGCGGCAGACCGCGATCTCGCCGCCGCCGAGGCGTGCGGCGAGGCGCTGCGGATCGAAGTCGATCGTGTGCCCGACCTTGTCCCGATAGCGGCTCATTGCTCGACCTGCCTCTGCGCGAGCGGCATGATCGGCGCATCGAGCGGCAGCTTCGCCAGCTCGAAGCCCCGCCGGAAATCCTCCAGATGCCGACGCATCCAGTCGCGCGCGGTGTCGGGATCGCCGGCCCGGATGGCGTCGATCACCTTCTGATGCGCGACGATCTGGCGGTGCGGCGCCTGCGGCAGGTGTGGAACAAGCACCTCCAGACCGGAGAACAGCAGCACGGCAATCGGCTCGCGCGCCAGCGTCAGCGCCCGGTTGCCGGTGCAGTCGGCGACCAGGGTATGGAAGGCGGTGTCGAGTTCGACCGGGCTGGCGCCGGCGTCGACGACCGCGATCATCCGCTGCTGGTTCTCCAGAAGTGCGGCGATGTTTGCCTCCGACGCCGCGCGTGCGGCGAGCTCGGCTGCGAGCGGCTCGGTGGCGATGGCGACGTTCCACAGTTCCAGGAAGGTGATTTCCATCAGCCTGAGCGCACGGGTGTGACGCGAGGCCAGATCCTTGGCGCGCGGCAGACTGACCTCCAGTCTGCGCGGCGAGACGCGGCGTACCAGCCCCTCGCTCTCGAGCCGGCGGATACCCTCCCGCACGGTCGAACGGTTCACGCCGAACATGGCTGCCATCTCGACCTCGCCGGGCAGCTGGTCGCCCGGTCGCAGCGTCCCGTCGAGGATCTGGGCCTCCAGCTCGGCCGAGACCTGTCGATAGGCGTGCTCTACATGCAGTTGCTTGCGCCTGAGCGCCACCGCCGCAGTCCTCCCTGGCATCGCGGCCATCGTCGCCGCTCGCGCCGCACGGCCGTCGAGTGGCCATTTAGTGTCGGTTTGTCGGACACTAAAGGGTATCGTATCTGCGCTGTCAATGGCGCGGTGTTGGCCATGCGGCGGCGCCGGGAGCCGACCGCCCGAGAAGGCATGAGAAGGGAAGGATCGTCCGCGCCGAACGGTGAAGCGGGCGCGCGTGGCAGGCGAGCCGACCTTCGGCCGTGCGGCCGTCGGTCGGACCGGACTTGGGCCGGACTCAGGCCGGCGTCAGGCGGGGGCCTTTTGCGCGAAGGGGTCGTGCGCTGCTGCGGCCATGGCCGCCCGGTATTCTCCGATCAGCCGGTGGCACAGCTCGGCTGCCGCCGGAACGTCGTGGATCGTGCCGACCCCCTGGCCAGCCGACCAGAAGTCGCGCCAGGCCTTCGCCTCGTTGTGCATGTCAAGCGCGCCGTGGCTGGGAATGTTGTCGGGATCGAGGCCGGCGGCAACGAGGCTCGGGCGCATGAAGTTGGCGTGCACGCCGGAGATGTTCGGGGTGTAGACGATGTCCGCTGCCGTGCAGTCGACGATCATCTGCTTGAAACCCTCGGGAGCAAGCGATTCCCGCGTGGCGATGAAGCGTGTGCCGAGATAGGCGAGGTCGGCGCCCATCATCCGGGCCGCGGCGATCTGCGCGCCGTTGCTCATCGCGCCGGACAGGATGATCGTTCCGGAGAAGAAGGACGCGATCTCGCCGATCAGCGCGAAGGGGCTCAGCGTGCCCGCATGCCCTCCTGCACCGGCGCTGACCGCGATGATGCCATCGACGCCCGCTTCCGCTGCCTTCTCGGCGTGTCGGCGGTTGATGACATCGTGGAACACCAGTCCGCCATAGGAATGCACCGCGTCAACCACGTCGCGCACCGCGCCGAGAGAGGTGATGATCAATGGCACCTTCTCGGCGACCGCGATCTCGAGATCGGCGGCGAGCCGTGGATTGGTTCGGTGAACGACCAGGTTGACCCCGTAGGGCGCGGCGTCTGGCGTGTCGGCGAGCCTCGCGCGGATCTCGTCGAGCCAGCTGCGGAAGCCGTCGCTGGTGCGCTGATTGAGCGCGGGAAAGGTCCCCAGCACGCCGGCCCGGCACGTCTCGACCACCAGATCCGGGCCGGAGACGAGGAACATCGGCGCGGCGATTGCGGGCAGGCGCAGCCGGTTTGCCAGGGTCGCAGGCAGGGCCATGGTCGGATTTCCTCTCGTCTCAAGCAGCCTTCGGGACAGCCTAGCGCGCCGGCGCGTAGAGCTCTTCGATCTCGGCCGCATACTTCTGGTGGATGTTCGCGCGCCGGACCTTCATCGTCGCCGTCACCTCGTCGTCGTCGTGATCGAGTTCCTTGGTGAGGAGGTGGAAGCGGCGGATGTTGGCGACCTTGGCGAGCTGTCCGTTCGCCGTCCGGATCTCGGCGTCGATGAGGTCACGGACAGCCGGGTTCTCGGCGAGATTCCGGAAGTTGGTATAGGCGATGCCATGCTCCTCCGCCCATTTGGCGACGGTCTCGAAGTCGATCTGGATCAGCGCCGAGACATATTTCCGGCCCTCGCCGATGACGATGCACTCCTTGATGTAGGGACTGCTCTTGACGGTGTTCTCGATCTCCGAAGGGCTCAGATTCTTGCCGCCGGCGGTGATCATGATGTCCTTCAGCCGGTCGACGATGCGGAACTCGCCGACCTCGTCCATCTCCACCACATCGCCGGTATGCAGCCAGCCCTCGCGCAGCGCCGCGGCCGTCGCCTCGGCGTTCTTGTAGTAGCCCGCGAATACCGTATCGCCCCTGAGCAACAGCTCGCCCTGGTCGCCGATTCGTGCCTCGACCCCCTTTACCGGTGAGCCGACCGAGCCGGGAACCAGGCGTTCGCGCGTCTGGCCGAGCGCAATGCCGCTCGACTCGGTCGCACCGTAGACCTCGATGAGCGGAATGCCGATGGTGCGGAAGAAGCGGACGATCTTTGGCGAGATCGGCGCCGCCCCGGTCATGGCGATGCGGGCCCGGCGCAGGCCGACATAATTCTGCAGCGCGCGGAAGACGAGAAGGTAGCACAGACCGAAGGTCAGCCGCTGGCCGATCGTCCGCTTCGCCCGCGGCGTCTCGGCGAACGGCTCGCAGACCCGGCACGCCCAGTCGAACAGGCCGCGCCGCCAGCCGCCGGCCTCCAGCATCCGGATGTAGATCGAGGAGTGCAGCTTCTCCCAGATGCGCGGCACGCCGAGGAACATGCTGGGCGCCACCTCGCGCAGGTCCTCCTGCACGGTGCTGATCGACTCCCCGAAGGCGATCTGCGAGCCGAGATAGATCGGCCCCATCGTTGTCGTCATCTGCTCCGCGACATGGCAGAGCGGCAGGTAGGACAGATGCGTCGTCGCGGCATCGAGGCCGAGCCGGTCGGCGAAGGCGATCGCCTGGGCGCGGATGTTGCCGTAGCTCAGCATCGCCCCCTTCGGCTTTCCGGTGGAGCCGGAGGTGTAGATCATCAGCGCGATGTCGGCGAGCGTCTGGGCGGCGAGGCGCTCCTCCGCAAGGCCCGGATGCTCGCGCCGGTGTGCGCGGCCGAGCTCCTCCAGCCCCTGATAGGAAATCACCAGATCGGCCGGGTATTTGCGCAGGCCCTTGGTTTCGATCACGACGATGCGTCTGAGCTTCGGCAGCCGCTCGCGCACCTCGATCACCTTGTCGAGCTGCTCCTGGTCCTCGCAGACGACGATCTCGCTGTCGGAATGTTCAAGCACATAGGCGACCTCGTTGGCCGGGCTGGTCGGATAGACGCCGATCGTCACCGCCCCGACGATGCCGGCGCCGAGCTGCGCCAGCACCCATTCGACGCGGTTCTCGGAAAGCACCGCCACATGGCCCTTCGGCCCCAGACCGAGCGCGACGAAGCCGTGCCCGCTATCGCAGGCCCGCTCGTAGTAGTCGCGCCAGCTGACCGGGTTCCAGATGCCGAAATCCTTCTGCAGGATCGCGATCCGTCCCGGCGTTGCGCGCGCGTGCTGGCGCAGCATCTGCGGCAGGGTCAGCTCGGGGAAGTGGTGCGCCATAATCGCGTCCCTCACGACAGCCAGCGCTTGCGACGCTTGTAGTGCTTGACGTCCCGGTAGCTGCGATGGCCCTCGCCGCCGGCCATGCCGAGATAGAATTCCCGCACGTCCTGATCCCTGACCAGCCGCTCGGTCGGCCCGTCGAGGACGATCTTGCCGGTCTCCATGATGTAGCCGTAATGCGCCACCGCGAAGGCGACGGCGGCGTTCTGCTCGACCAGCAGCATCGAGACGCCAGTGTCTCGGTTGATCGAGGCGATGATCGTGAAGATTTCCTCGACCAGGATCGGCGACAATCCCAGCGAGGGTTCGTCGAGCAGGATCAGCGAGGGCTGCGCGATCAGCGCGCGACCGATCGCCAGCATCTGCTGCTCGCCGCCCGACAGGTATCCCGCGCGTCCCTGCCGGCGTTCGTAGAGCCTCGGGAAATACTGATAGACGAGGTCGAACGGGGTGGGTTTGAGCCCGCGCCCCGACAGCGCGAAGGTCGCCGCCGTCAGGTTTTCCTCCACCGTCAGGTCCTCGAAGATGCGGCGGCCCTCCATGACGTGGAACAGGCCGCGCCGGACGAGGCCGTCCGGCGTGGTCGAGGTGATGTTAGCGCCGTCGAAGCGGATCGAACCGGCGGTGACGGCACCGTTTTCCAGGAACAGCAGGTTCGAGACCGCCTTCAGCGTCGTCGATTTGCCGGCCCCGTTCGAGCCGAGCAGCGTGACGATCTTGCCGCGCTCGACGGCGAGCGAGAGGCCGCGGAGCACCTGGACCGTCTTGTTGTAGACGACCTCGATGTTGTTGATCTCGAGGATGCGCTCCGCAGCCATCGCGTCATTCCTTGAGATTGATCCAGTCGGACGCCGGCACCATCTGCTTGGCGGTTGCGTCGTAGCGATAGATGCGGCCGACCGGGATCGAGTTGCCGGGGATCGAGATCGGCGTGCCGATGATGCCGCCGGTATCGAAATTCTCGATCGAGTTCAGCGCCGCCTTGAGGTTCGGCCCGTTCAGCTCCTTGCCGGCCTCGAGCGTCCGCTTCGCCGCCTCGGTGAACAGCATCGCGGTAAGGAAGCCCTGGATGTAGGGCGTCGGCTGGTACTCTGGACGCATCTCGCGGATCTTCGCCAGCATCGGCGCGTCGGCGGCATCGTCATAGTAGTACCGGTAGGGCATCACGCCCATGAAGCCGTCCGCCGCCTCGCCGACCTGTGCCCAGATCGAGGAGTCCATCGACCAGAACGTGCCCATGAACTTCGTCTCCAGGCCGAGCTGCTTGGCCTGCGTCATGAACTCAGGCAGTGGCGCCAGGATATAGCCGTGGAAGATCGTGTAATCGGGACGCGCCCGGCGCAGTTTCAGCACCTCGGTCGAGACGTCGACGGCGGTCGGCGGCGTGATGATCTCCTCGACGATCTCGAGCCCCAGCGCCTTGGCCTTCTCGCGGGTGGCCGGGATCGGATCGCGGCCGAACTCGGTGTCGGAATTGACCAGCACGATCTTCGCCCCCGGCTTCTCCTGGGCGATGTATTCGAGCAGGATCGCGATCATCTCCGAATAGTCCGGCCCCGCCATGAACTGGTTGGGGAAGGCATCGGGATTGTTGAGCTCGGTGGCAAACGAGGCACCCGCCATCAGGATCGTGCCCATCCGGTTGAGCTCGGGATTGATGGTCTTCGCAAAGCCCGTCGAGTCCCCGTAGTAGAGGTGGACGTCGTGCTGGCTGGTGATCTTGTTGAAGGCGGCGACCGAGGCGTCCACCTTGTAGCCGGTGTCCTCGAACTCGAGCCGCACCTTGCGGCCGTCGATGCCGCCGGCCTCGTTGAGGATCTTCAGATAGTCCTGGATTCCCGCCTCGATGCCGACCCCGGCGAAGGCGAAGACGCCGGTGAGCGGGATCGAGCCGCCGATGACGATGTCGTCACTGGCCTGAACAGGCAGTGCCGCCGTCAGCAGTCCTGCCGCCGACATGGCGACCAGCGTTCGTCTCGTCAGTCCGGTTTTCAGGCCAAGCATGGTGTTGTCCTCCCAGGTGCTTGCGGTTGGTCCGCTCACTTGCGGAACGGCCAGAGGTGGAAGAAGCGGCGTATGCGGTGGACGATCTCGGCGAGCCCCTTCGGCTCGAACAGCAGGAAGCCGATGATCAGCGCCCCGAAGACGATGGTGCGTACCGGCGACAGAAGCGTCGCCGCGTTCGGGATGACCGGGGCCAGCCAGTCCACCACGAAACGGAGCAGTTCCGGTACCATCGTCATGAAGACGGCGCCGAGGATGCCGCCAAGGATGGTACCCATCCCGCCGACGATGATCGCGGCCAGGAAGAAGATCGAATAGATGAACGGGAAGCTCTCCGGCGTGACGACGCGGAAGAAGTAGGCCCACATGCCGCCGGCGACGCCCGCATAGAAGGACGACACGGCGAAGCTGGTCAGCTTGTAATGCAGCAGCGAGATGCCCAGCACCTCAGCCGAGATGTCGCGGTCGCGGATCGCGATGAAGGCGCGCCCGACGCGCGTGCGGAACAGGTTGGCGGCGCCCAGCACCATCAGCGCTGTGATCGGCACGAATACCCAGTAGAGCTGGAAGTAGCTGGTCAAAGGCGTGCCCATGAACGAGGCCGGCGGCAGGCTGAGGCCGCTGTTGCCGTTGGTCATCTGCGTCCAGTTGACGAAGATGAAGTGCAGGATGAACGAGGCCCCGATCGTTGCGATGGCGAGATAGAGTCCCTTGACCCGCAGGCTCGGCAGCCCGACGACGATGCCGACCAGCGCGGTGACCGCGCCCGCGGCGACGAGATTCAGCAGGAACGGCGTTCCCAGCCGGATCTCGAGGATCGCCACGGTATAGGCGCCGACGGCCATGAACGCGGCCTGGCCGAGGCTGACGAGGCCGGTATAGCCGGTCAGGATGTTGAGGCCGGTGGCGCTCGCGACGTTGATCGCAACGAAGCAGGCGAGATAGAGCCAGTAGTTGTCAAGGAAGAACGGCGCGGCCACGAGCGTCGCGGCGAGGATGCCCATCCAGACCCGTTGCGGGCGCGTGGTCAGCAGCGCCTCGTCGGCCCGGTAGCTGCGTTTGGCGGTCGCGATCTGCATGTCACAGACGCTCGATCTCGGCCGTGCCGAACAGTCCGTAGGGACGGATCAACAGGGTGACGATGAGAAGACCGAAGGTGGTGACGATCTTGTACTCGCCGCCGAGATAGGTGCCGGCCCAGGATTCGATCAGCCCGATCACCAGCCCGCCGACGAGCGCGCCCGCGACCGAATCCAGTCCGCCGACGATGACGACGACCAGCGCCGACAGGCCGAAGACGCCCATGGTCGGCGAGATGCCGCCGATCTGGCCGAGCAGGATACCGGCGCCCGCGGCCGCCGCGCAACCGATGATCCAGGCGAGCGAGAACACGCCCGGCACGTTGATGCCGCAGGAATAGGCCGCCGCCTGGTCGGTCGCGGTGGCGCGCAGCGCGACGCCGCCGCGCCAGTAGCGAAACAGCAGCACGAAGAGGAGGATCACCGCCGCGGCAATCGCGAAGGCGATGGCGATCTTGCGCGATATGTAGGCCTCGCCGATGAAGATCGGCGCGTTGCCCATGACGGCGGGCAGGGCGCGCGGGTCCGTACCCCAGACGAGTTCGACGAAACCGACGATGACCGAACCGAGGCCGATCGTGACCATG
The DNA here is from genome assembly GCF_004346195.1 of Tepidamorphus gemmatus. Taxonomy (NCBI): domain Bacteria; kingdom Pseudomonadati; phylum Pseudomonadota; class Alphaproteobacteria; order Hyphomicrobiales; family Tepidamorphaceae; genus Tepidamorphus; species Tepidamorphus gemmatus. Next base: position 116,373 of record NZ_SMAK01000008.1, read on the forward strand.
AACACCGCGATCGGGCTCTCGCCCAGCATCGGGCGGATCATGCCGCGCTCGACCACGGCGCCGAGCAGCCCGCCGCCGGCGATCGCGAGAGGGATGGCGACCCAGGCCGACAGGCCGAGCCCCGCCGCGAAGGCGAAGAACAGGTAGCCGCCAAGCATCAGCACCTCGCCGACCGCCAGATTGATGACCCGCGTTGCCTTGTAGATCAGCACGAAGGCGATCGCCGTCAGCGACAGGAGCGCACCCGAGCCAAGCCCGGCGAGCGACACCTCGATGAAGAACAGCCAGTCCATCACGCTGCCTCGCTGCCGGCCTTGAGCTTCGCCATCAACGCCGCCGGATCGCCGCTGCCGAGATAGGCCTCGGCGACGCGCGGATCGGCCTGTACCTCGCGCGGCAGGCCACGCGCGATAACCTCGCCGAAATTCAGCACGACGACATGGTCCGAGATGTCCATCACCATGCCCATGTCGTGCTCGACCATCAGGATGGTGGTGCCCCATTCCTCCTTCACGTCGAGGATGAAGCGGGCCATGTCCTCGGTCTCCTCGCGGTTCATGCCGGCGACCGGCTCGTCGAGCATGAGGATGCGCGGGCGCATGGCGAGCGCCCGGGCGAGCTCCACCCGCTTCTGCAGGCCGTAGGACAGCGAGGCGACCGGCATGTGCCGGATATGGGCGATTTCCAGGAAGTCGATGATCCGCCGCTCGATCTCCTCGCGCAGCTCCATCTCCTCCCGGCTCGCCCTGCCCCAGTAGAGCAGAGCCTGGAACACGTTGGTCGACATGTGCGCGTGACGACCGAGCTTGATGTTGTCGAGCACCGTCATGCCGCGGAACAGCGCGATGTTCTGGAAGGTGCGGGCAAAGCCCAGCTTGGCGCGCTGCGGCGCGTGCATCCGGGTGACGTCGGTCCCGTCGAAGCGGATGGTACCGGCCTGCGGGTGGTAGAAGCCGGAGATGCAGTTGAACATCGACGTCTTTCCGGCGCCGTTCGGCCCGATCAGCGCGGTGATCGAGCCTGGCTCCACCTCGAACGAGACGTCCCGCAGCGCCTTGAGGCCGCCGAACGACAGCGACACGCCGTCTACCTCTAGGCGCGCCGCGTTGCCGGAGCCGGGATGTGAGGCGGAGACTGTGCTCATGTGTAGGCTCCGCCGGGGCTGATCAGGTTGGCCATGCGCCCGACCGGTTCGTCGATGTCGCGGCCGGCGCGCTCGAACCCCCTGCGCCAGTCGGCGACGTGGCGGCGCATCCACAGCCGGGCGGCTTCGGCATCGCGTGCCCTGATTGCGTCTATGATCTCGCGGTGTGCGGCGACCATGCGTCCCGCGCCTTCCGGTACGCGGCGGCAGACCAGCTCGGTGGTGGGAAAGAACAGCAACGCCGCCGGCTCGCGAGCCAGCTCCAGCACCCGGTTATGCGAGGCCCGGGCGATCAGCGCATGGAACTCGGTGTCGATTTCCGCGAGCCGGACGGGGTCGGCGATCTCCGCCTCCGACTTGCGGTAGTTGGCCTCCAGCGCATCGAGATCGGCACAGTCGGCGCGCTCGACGGCGGCCTCGACCGCCGCCAGCTCCAGGGCCATCGCCGTTTCGTGGATCTCGCGGAAGGTCACCTGATCCAGGATCATCGCCCGGCTCATCCGGCTCGACAGGCTGCGGTACCGCGGCAGACAGACATGCAGCCTTCGGCCGGACTCGCGCTGCACGAGGCCGCTCTGCTCGAGCAGCCGGATCCCCTCGCGCACTGTCGACCGGTTGACGCCGAACTGGCGGACGAGCTCGGCCTCCGTGCCGATCTCGTCGCCGGGCTTGAGTCTGCCCGACAGGATTTCGCGCTCGATCGCCTCCGCGACCAGCTGGTACGCGGACGGCACCTTGATCCGCGCGAAACGGTCGGCCACCACCCCCGACATCTTCATTCTTCTTGATCTGCCGTTTGTCGGACAAAGCCTTGCCCGACCTCTGCAACCGAGTCAATCCCATGCCGGTTTGACGGTCACGGCGGCGTTCAGCCCACACGCAACCGCCCAAAGTCTCTTGAGAACGGTTCGTCCGGCCTTTGTCGGACAAATGTGCGGGGCGGTACTGATGGTGCGCGATGACGTGCAGCAAGGCGGATGGGCTGCGAGATGCCAGCGGGGCGGAGCCGGCGGCGTGGCGTGGCCCCCGGATTGGCCGACGCGCTGGCCCGCGCGTCGGACGGATGGCCATTCCGGCTTGACGACATGGCCGGCCGGTCCGGTCGTCATGACGACGTTGCCGGCGCGGCACCCTTTCGCGGGACCTGTCTCATACCTGCTCAGGTGCCTGCGCTAGGGCAGGGCGACGGCTCGATCTGCGAGCAGGATCTCCGAGTGATGGCGCGCCCGAAGAGATTCGAACTCCTGACCCCCAGATTCGTAGTCTGGTGCTCTATCCAGCTGAGCTACGGGCGCCCATCGGCCGACTATGCGGCGCGGATGTGGCTGTCGGCCCATCGGGCCGGCGCGCGACGGATACCTAATCGGATCGGAGACGGATTGCAAGGGAATCGCGCGGCGCCGATCTCGTCCGGATCGACCCGGGAGGCGTGTGGCCGGATGGTGGCGCCATGGGCATCCCGGGGCAGCCGGAACCGACGCTCTCAAGCGCTCGCCCGGCCGCCGCGACGCGGCTTCAGCTCGACCACGCGGTCGGGGATCTCGATGCGGAAGGTCGCGCCGAGCGTACCTTCGGCCAGCAGGATCTCGCCACCATGCGCCTGGACGAGTTCGGCGGCGATGGCAAGGCCGAGGCCGATCCCGTCCGGCCGCACCGAGCCGTGGAACGCCTCGAACAGGTGCCTGCGCGCCTTGGCGGGGACGCCCGGCCCGGTATCGGCCACCTCGATTGTGACGACGGCACCGTCACGCCGGGCCGACACGCGCACCATGTCGTGCCCGCTCTCGTCGCCGCGGCTCTCGATCGCCTGGACGGCGTTGCGTGTCAGATTGACGAGAACCCGGAACAGCTGTTCCGGGTCGGCGTCGATCATCAGATCGGCCGGCACCGCGTTGACGAAGGCAAGCTTGCGGTCGGCGGCCAGTTCCAGCGTATCGCCGACCTCCTCGACCAGCGGCGCGAGCGGCAGCATGCGGCGTTCGGGCGGCGATTCGCGGGCGCTGCCGTAGCGCAGGGTGTTGGTGCAGAAGTTGACGGCCCGGTCGAGCGTTCGCACGAGCTTCGGCGCGAGCCGCTGGACGAGCGGATCCTGCACCTCGCCGACCCTGTCGACGACGAGCTGCGCCGAGGCGAGCATGTTGCGCAGGTCATGGTTGATCTTCGAGACTGCCAGTCCGAGTGCCGCCAGGCGGTTCTTCTGGTTGAGCGTGCCGACGAGCTGGCGCTGCATCCGCGCGAGCTCGCGGCTGGCGATGCCGATCTCGTCGTCGCGGTCCAAAGGCTGGATGATCCGCGTCGGATCCTCGGGGGCTTCAGCGAAGGCCACCATGGCCGCTGTCAGCTGGCGCATCGGCCGCACCAGCAGCCGGTGCAGCGTCAGGTAGACGAGGGCGGCGGTGAACACCGAAATGAGGATCGACAGGGTGAGGATGTTGATCGAATAGGTCAGCATCGCCCGGCGCAGCGGCTTCTCGTCCATCACGATCTCGATGAATTCGCCGCCCGCCGGCGCCTCGCCGACGACCCGGATCGTGCGCCCGTCGTGCGCAGCCAGCGTTTCGAACGCTGCCCGGATTTCCTCCGGAATCCTCATCTCGCGCAGATCGTAGCTTGCCTCGACGGTCGGTGGCATGTCCGAGATCGCTAGCAGCCGCCGGGTACCGCTGCGCTTGTGGGCAACGGTATAGGCCCCCACCTGTCGCAACAGCTCGAGCTCCAGCTCCTTCGGTACCATGTTGTCGGGAGCTGCCTCGAGCACCAGCGCTGCCGTCTGCGCGGCACTGAGCCGGTCCTTCAGCCAGCCGCGCCGGAAATTGGCGATCGACGGCACGTAGATCAGCACCTCGCAGATCATCACGAACAGGATCGTGAGCACGAGGAGCTTGCCCGACAGGCCGATGCCGCGCCTGCGGGTCGACGGGGTCTCGTCTGTCACCGACGTGTCGGGCACGTGTGTCCGGTCTGCCTTGCCCCGTTCCGTCCTGCTCTCCCGGCGGCTGCCTGTCGTCGCCGATTCAGCCAAGCCGGCGCAACAGTGCGATGATGCGCCGCACCCACGGGCTCGTCAAACGTGGTCGGTAGAACTCGAGCGCGGCACGCCGCCCGATCTCGGTCAGGGTCGGGTAGGGCGACGCCAGACCGGCCATGGCCTTGAGGTCTAGTCCCTGCTGCAGCGCCAGGACCCAGGGCTGGATGATCTCTCCGGCGTTCTCGCCGCAGATGCCGACCCCGAGGATCCTGCCGTTCGGTGCGGCGATCACCTTGATGTGCCCCTCGGTGTGCCGCTCCGCCCGCGCGCGGTCGTTCTCGGCATAGGGCCAGCGCACGACCCTTATCGTGCGGCGGCGCCGGCGCGCCTCGGCCTCGGTGAGACCGACCTGCGCCAGTTCCGGATCGCAATAGGTAACGCGCGGCAGGGAGCCGTAATCCGTCTTCGCGCCAAGCCGGAACAGGATGTTGCGGATGACGATCCCGGCCTGGTAGCTGGCGACGTGGGTGAACCGCGGCCCGTCGATGACGTCTCCGAGGGCATAGACGCGGCGGTTGGTGGTTCGCAGCTTGCTGTTGACCTTGATGCCCGCCGGGCCGGCGATGATGCCCGCTGCGTCCAGGGCAAGTCCGTCGGTCACGGGCTGGCGACCGGCGGCGATCAACAGGTCCGAGCCGTCGACCGTCACCTCGGTGTCCGCGCCTGCGAGGATCACCCGGACTCCGCTGCGGCGCGGCTCGACCCGCCGAATCGCCATGCCGGTGCGCAGGCTGACGCCCTCCCGCCGCAGCCGTTCCAGCACCACCGCGACAAGCTCGGGATCCTCGTGGCCGAGCGGTGTTCCGGCCTCGATCACGGTGACCTCGCTGCCGAGCCGACGCATCGCCTGGGCGATCTCCAGACCGATCGGGCCGGCGCCGACGACAATCAGATGGACGGGCTTGCGGGTGATCGAGAAGATTGTCTCGTTGGTGTGGTAATCGACCGTCGCGAGGCCGGGAATCGCCGGAATGGCCGGCCGCGAGCCGGTTGCCACCACGAACCGCCGTGCCCTGATGCGTGTCTCGCCGGCGACGACGGTGGACCGGTCGAGGAACCGCGCTTCGGCCTTGATCACGGTGACACCCATGGCACGGAAGCGCGCCTCGGAGTCGGTCGGGCCGATCCCCGCGATCACCCCGCGCAGGTGATTGTTCACCCTGCGGAAGTTGAGCTGCGGCTCGACCGCGGTGATACCGAAAGCCGTCGCCTCGCGCATCTCCTGCGCGCGTCGGCCGGCAGCGATCAGCGCCTTCGACGGCACGCAACCGACATTCAGGCAGTCGCCGCCCATCGCACCGCGTTCGACCAGCACCACCGGAACGCCGAAGGCGGCCGCTGCTGCGGCGACAGACAGGCCGGCAGCGCCGGCGCCGATGACGCAGATGTCGGGTGTGAGTTCGTTCAAGATCCTGCCCTCAGCCTGATGTCGATCAGGATCGGCCATCTGCGCCGGGTCTGCGCCACGGCCCCTTCTGGGCCACCACGGGCAGGAGTGCAAGCAGGCCCAGCACGAATAGCGCCGCGACCAGTTCCGGCGTCACCAGCGAGCCGGGGCTGAACGAAAGACTGCACGTGGCGGTCGGACCTGCGCCTGCCGCACGCGCGGCGGCAAGGCACACCTCGTAGGCCTCCCGCTGGGCCGCCAGCACGCCGTGCAGCCCCTCGCCGGCGAAGGCGAAGGCGAAGGTGCCCGGCATGATGCCGACCAGCGTCGCCACGACATAGGTCGACAGCCGCACGCCAAGCAGGGCGGGTGCGATGTTCACCAGCCAGAACGGGAAGATCGGAACGAGTCGCAGGAACAGGAGGTAGCTCAGCGCATTGGTCCGGAAACCACGGGCCAGCCCCGCAAGACGCGGCCCTGCCGCGCGGGCGACAACCTCGCCGAGCGAGGATCTGGCGATGAGGAAGATTGCTGTCGCTCCGATGGTCGCCGCAAGCACCGTGACGGCGCCGCCGATGAGCCAGCCGAACAGGAAGCCGCCGGCGAGCGTCAGCACTAGGCCGCCGGGCAGCGACAGCGCGACCAGGCCGACATAGGCGAGGGCGTAGCCGGCCAGGGCCAGAGCATAGTTGTCCGAGACGAGCCCGCGCAGGGTCGCCTCATGGACAAGCAGGTTCTCGAGGGTCAGATGCCGATGCCAACCCTGCCAGACGGCGAGCGCGGCAACGACAACGACACCTGCGAGCGGCAGCCAGCGCCGGGCCATCCGCGCGGTCGCGACCGCCGGCCCGGCGGCGAAACCGTCGAGCGTCGCTGCAGGGTCCTGTTCGGGCGGGCGATCCACCTTGTCGCGGCTTTGCATGGGCACCGGTCCGGGCTGCCTGCCGGGGCGGGAATTGGCGATGGGCATCGGGCTCGCAGCGCTCACCTTTAGCGTGATCAGACATTCACGCCGAGCCTCCCATGATGGAAGCGCCTGCGAGCTGTCTCACCGGGAAGTGAAGCTGCGTGGCCTGCCGTGATCAGCATCACCGGTGCCGAGTCGCGTTGACTTGTCCGCGGCCTCTCTCGTATAAGCCCGCTCGACTTGGCGTCGCCCGCGAGCGCCGGGAGGAGCGGGATTCGTCCGGCCTTTCCATCCATCAGGAAGATGCTCTGGGCGAGCGTGATGCTCACCGAACCAGCCGAAACTCCGGAGTACGGACGTGAAACGGACCTACCAACCCTCGAAGCTCGTGCGCAAGCGCCGGCACGGCTTTCGTGCGCGGATGGCGACGACCGGCGGCCGCAAGGTGATCGCCCGGCGCCGCGCGCGCGGACGCAAGCGTCTGTCGGCCTGACGACGTCCGACCCGGCGGGCCCGATGTCGGCCGGTCCCGGACCGGTGCCGGCCTGCCCGAAGGTTTCCGGATCGGGGCGGATCAAGCGGCGGGCCGATTTTCTGGCCGTGCGCGACGGCCTCAAGGCTCCGGCCCGCTCGCTGGTCTTGCAGGCGCGGCAGCGCGGCGACGGCGGTGCCGCACGGTTCGGCTTCACGGTCAGTCGGAAGGTCGGCAATGCCGTCGAGCGCAACCGTGTACGGCGCCGGCTGCGCGAGGCGGTGAGGCTGCATGGCGACAGCCTCGCCTGTTGCGGCTTCGACTATGTGCTGATCGGGCGCCGCGCTGCGCTGGAGCTGCCATTCGCCACGATCGTCGGCGATCTTGAGGGCGCGCTCCGACGCATCCACCGGACGCCCCCGAAACCGAGCCTGGACCGAGCCCATGGGTGACAACAGGAACTATATCCTGGCAATTGCACTGTCGCTGGTGATCCTGATCGCCTGGCAGTATTTCTACGCCATTCCCCAGATGGAACGGCAGCAGGCCCTGGAGCAGGCCCGCCAGCAGCAGGCGGTGCAGATGCAGTCGGGTCAGGCCCAGTCGGGCGATTCGCTGCGGCCGGGTTCGGACGGATCGACCTCGCCGGCCACCACCGCTCCCGGCTCGGTCAGCATCCCGGCGACCGGCACGGAACCTGCCACGGCCACCACCCGCGAGGCCGCACTGGCCCAGAGTGCGCGCATCGCCATCGACAATCCGCTGGTCCGTGGCTCGATCTCGCTGCGCGGCGGCCGCATCGACGACGTGGTGCTGAAGGATTACCGGGTGACGGTGAAGCCGGACAGCCCGAACATCGTGCTCCTGTCCCCGTCCGGCAGCCCTGACCCCTACTATGTCGAATATGGCTGGGTGGCTGAAACGCCGGGAGTCGAGGTGCCGGGTCCGCAGACGGTCTGGACCGCTCCCGAGGGCGCCCGCCTGACGCCCGACACGCCGCTGACCCTGACCTGGACCAGCGATCAGGGGCTGGAATTCACCCGCCAGATCGCGATCGACGCGAATTACATGTTCACCGTGACGGACTCGGTCCGCAATACGGGCGATACGGCCGTCTCGCTGTTGCCCTATGGCCTCGTGTCGCGCCACGGAATGCCGCATGTCGCGGGCTTCTACATCCTGCATGAGGGCCTGATCGGTGTCCTGGGCCAGCATGGCCTTCAGGAGATCGACTACAGCGACCTCGATGACGGTCCGCAGCGTTTCACCGCGACCGGCGGCTGGCTCGGCATCACCGACAAGTACTGGGCCGCGGTGCTGGTGCCCGACCAGAAGGATTCCTACGAGGCACGGTTCATCTCCGGCTCCGTCAACGGCAAGCAGACCTTCCAGGCGGATTTCCTGCGCACGGCGATGTCTGTTGCGCCGGGGGCCACCGCCGAGACCACCAGCTACCTCTTTGCGGGCGCCAAGCGTGTCGATCTGATCGACGGCTACGAGACCGCGCTCGGCATCGACAGGTTCGAACTGCTGATCGACTGGGGCTGGTTCTATTTCCTGACCAAACCGCTGTTCTTCGTCATCGACTACTTCTACCAGCTCGTCGGCAATTTCGGCGTCGCCATCCTGATCACCACCATCCTCGTCAAGCTGTTCTTCTTCCCGCTCGCCAACAAGTCCTACATCTCGATGAGCCGGATGAAGCTCGTCCAGCCGCAGATGCTCGAGATCCGCGAGCGCTACAAGGACGACAAGATGAAGCAGCAGCAGGCGATGATGGAGCTGTACAGGAAGGAGAAGATCAATCCCCTGTCCGGATGCCTGCCGATCCTGCTGCAGATTCCGGTCTTTTTCGCGCTCTACAAGGTGCTGTTCGTCACCATAGAGATGCGCCACGCGCCGTTCTTCGGCTGGATCCAGGACCTATCGGCACCCGACCCGACCACGATCTTCAACCTGTTCGGGCTGATCCCCTGGGATCCGCCGTCCTTCCTGATGATAGGTGTCTGGCCGCTGATCATGGGCTTCACCATGTGGATCCAGATGCGGCTCAACCCGCCGCCGCCCGATCCCACTCAGGCGATGATCTTCAACTGGATGCCGGTGGTCTTCACCTTCATGCTCGCCTCCTTCCCGGCCGGCCTGGTGATCTACTGGGCCTGGAACAACACGCTGTCGGTGCTCCAGCAGTACGTGATCATGCGTCGCCAGGGCGTGAAGCCGGACCTGTTCGGCAATGTGGTGGCGACCTTCAGCGCCAGGAAGCGCGCCGAGATCGCCAAACGCGAGGCCGATCTGGCCAGGCAAGAGGCCGAAAGGCGCAAGGCGGCCCAGAAGGCGAAGTTCGCCGACGAGGACGCCGACAAGCCCGACCAGCAGCAGAAGCGGCGCAGGAAGCCCAAGTCGGGCAAGCCGGCGAGTTCCGAGGCGGGCGAGTAGTCGCCCGTCGGCTGGTGAGCGCGGCAGCCCCGACGTGTGCGAACCGTCCGACGAAGACAGCGCGGCGCTGGAAGCCGGCCGGCTCATGTTCGCCCGGCCGTGGCAATTCCGGCTCGGCGTTGTCCGTCTCGATCAGCTGCCCCCCGCCGACCGTCCCGAAGTTGCGTTCGCCGGACGCTCCAATGTCGGCAAGTCGAGCCTGCTCAACGCGCTGACCGGACGCCGCAACCTTGCCCGCACCTCCAACACGCCCGGCCGTACCCAGGAGATCAACGTCTTCGAGAGCGAGGGCATCGCGCTCAGGCTGATCGACATGCCGGGATATGGCTTTGCGCAGGCGCCGAAGGGCAAGGTCGATGCCTGGACGGCGCTGATCCACCGCTACCTGCAGGGCCGGCCGAACCTCAGACGGGTCTTCCTGCTGATCGATTCCCGGCACGGCCTCAAGGCCGTCGACGAGCAGATCATGGAGCGTCTCGACAAGGCGGCGGTCTCCTACCAGGCGGTGCTGACCAAGATCGACAAGATCGCCACCGCCGCCCAGGCGGATGTTCTGGCCGCAACCGCCGCCAGACTCGCCATGCATCCGGCGGCCTTTCCGACGATCATCGCGACCTCCAGCCAGAAGGGTACCGGCATCGACATCCTGCGCGCGGAGATCGCGGGGATCGCCGGATAGCGGAGGCAGGGCCGGCGGCCACGCCAGTGCATTGAGCCGGTCGCCGGCCTCCTGTATGACGCCACCGCCAGGACACCACGACAGAACGGACACATGCCCGAAACTCCCGAGATGACGCCGCAGGCACAGGCCGAGATCCTCGCCAAGGCGCTTCCCTACATGCTGCGCTACGACGAGCAGACGGTGGTGGTTAAGTACGGCGGCCATGCGATGGGCGATCCCGAGCTTGCCCGGGCCTTCGCGGAGGACATCACGCTGCTGAAGACCTCCGGCATCCACCCGATCGTGGTGCATGGCGGCGGGCCGCAGATCGGCCGGATGCTCGACAAGCTCGGCATCAAGTCGGAATTCCGCGCCGGGTTGCGCGTCACCGACAAGGCGACCGTCGAGATCGTCGAGATGGTGCTCGCCGGCGGCATCAACAAGGAGATCGTGCAGGCGATCAACCGTGAAGGCGGCCGCGCCGTCGGCCTGTGCGGCAAGGACGGCAACATGGTGATCGTCCGCAAGGCGACCCGTACCATGATCGACCCGGATTCCAACATCGAGAGGATCGTCGATCTCGGTTTCGTCGGCGAGCCGGATACGGTCAATCCGGCCGTGCTGCGGATGGTCTCCAAGGAGGATCTGATCCCGGTCGTCGCGCCGGTCGCGCCGGGTCTCGACGGCGAGACCTATAACGTCAACGCCGATACCTTTGCCGGGGCCATCGCTGGTGCTCTGTCGGCCAAGCGTCTCCTGTTCCTCACCGACGTCGACGGTGTGCTCGACCGCGACAAGAGACTGATCAAGGAACTCACCGTCGCCGAGGCGAAGCGGCTGATCGATGACGGCACCATCTCCGGCGGCATGATCCCCAAGGTCGAGACCTGCATCGAGGCGGTGGAGCGCGGTGTCGAGGGCGTCGTCATCCTCAACGGCAAGGTCCCGCACGCCGTCCTGCTCGAGCTGTTCACCGAGCATGGCGCCGGGACGCTGATCACCCCGTGACGACCGGGCCGCTGGCAAGGAGCTTCGCCGGGGTCGAGACCTGGATCTTCGATCTCGACAACACGCTCTATCCGCCGCACTCGAACCTGTTTGCACAGGTCGACCGCAAGATGGGCGAGTTCATCTCGAACCTGCTTGGGGTCGATCCGGTCGAGGCCAAGGCGATCCAGAAGCAGTTCTATCGCGACTACGGCACGACCCTGCGCGGGCTGATGACCGTCCACGGGGTCGATCCGCACGAGTTTCTCGCCTATGTGCACGACATCGACCATTCACCGATCGAGCCGGATCCGGCGCTGGGCGCGGCGCTGGCGCTGCTTCCGGGCCGCAAGTTCGTGCTGACCAACGGCTCCCGCGCCCATGCCCAGTCGGTGGTCGCCCGGCTCGGCATCGAGAGCCATTTCGAGGACATGTTCGACATCGTCGCGGCCGACTTCGAGCCGAAGCCGGCGCGGCCGCCCTATGAGAGGTTCATCGCCCGCTACGGCATCGACCCGTCCCGCGCGGCGATGTTCGAGGACCTGCCACGCAACCTCGAGGTCCCTCGCGCGCTCGGCATGCGCACCGTGCTCGTGGTCGCCAGGCCCGGCACCCCGGCCGAGACGCTGGCCTTCCGGCAGCGCTGGGAAACCGAGGTCGGCGACGGCGGCTATATCGACCATGTCACCGACGATCTGGCCGACTTCCTGGTCAGCGCGGTGGAGGGGCGTGCCACGGGCGCGGCTGCGATTGACAGCCGGCCGGTCGCCCGCTAACCGGCCCGGGAACCTGGAGGGAGGGACGCGCCGTGGACACCGCACAGATCGAATCGATCGTCGAAGCCGCCTGGGAGGCCCGTGCCGAGGTGACCCCGGCAACCCGCGGCGAGATTCGCGAGGCGGTCGAGGCAGCGCTTGACCTGCTGGATTCGGGGCAGAAGCGCGTTGCGGAGAAGCGCGGCGGCGACTGGCATGTGAACCAGTGGCTCAAGAAGGCCGTGCTGCTGTCGTTCCGTCTCAACGACATGACCGCGATCTCGGGCGGCCCCGGCGGGGCGTCGTGGTGGGACAAAGTGCCCTCGAAGTTCGCTGGCTGGGGAGCCACCGAGTTCCAGGCCGCCGGCTTCCGGGCCGTGCCCAACTGCGTCGTCAGGCGATCCGCCTACATTGCCAGGGGGGTGGTGCTGATGCCCTCCTTCGTCAATCTCGGCGCCTATGTGGACGAGGGGACGATGGTCGACACCTGGGCGACCGTCGGCTCCTGTGCCCAGATCGGCAAGCATTGCCACATCTCCGGCGGCGCCGGCATCGGTGGCGTGCTTGAGCCGCTGCAGGCCGGACCGGTCATCATCGAGGACAACTGTTTCATCGGCGCCCGCTCCGAGGTCGCCGAGGGCGTCATCGTGCGCGAGGGGGCCGTGCTGTCGATGGGGGTCTACATTGGCGCCTCGACCAAGATCGTCGACCGCGCCTCCGGCGAGGTGTTTCGCGGCGAGGTGCCGGCCTATTCGGTGGTCGTGCCGGGCACCATGCCCGGCGCGGACGGGGGTCCGGGCCTCTACTGCGCGGTGATCGTCAAGCGGGTCGACGAGCAGACCCGCTCCAAGACCTCGATCAACGACCTCCTGCGCGATTGATTGGTCCCTGACGGCCGCTGTCCCTGTCGGCGACGGATCGCCTTTGTCTCGCGTCGCATCGGTTCGACCGGCGAGGTGTGCTGTGTGGCCCTCGAGCCTGTCGGCGAGGCACGGGCCGTCAGTATTCTGTCACGGGCAAGGTCGGGCGCATCAGCCGCCAACCGTTCAGGATCGGCCTGTTCTGGATTCTGGTCGAGTGTGGCATCCTTGCCGCCACGCCTTGCCCGAACCGCTTCGGACTCCAGCCGTTCGCCAATCGAGGCGGAGGTCGTGGCGCAAGTCTTCTGCCTCGCCGCAATTGCCGTACCGGGGTGCGATCTTATATGTCCGCGGTCGGTGAACCGGCGCGGCGGAGCGAGAGCGTGATCCACAACCCCCAGAAGTCTGGGCCGAGCGTCGGCCGCAGCCGATTCGTCTGGCTGTTCTTCGGGTTCAACGGCCGGATCGGCCGCGAGGTCTACTGGCTGGCGATCGGGCTGCTGTGGTCCATCCTGTTCGTCGTCATCGGCATCCTCGTCGAGATGCTGGGGCGTGAGGCGGCCGGGGGCCCGGTGCTTGCACTCGGCGTCGCATCGCTGTGGAGCGAGGTGGCGATCCTGGTAAAGCGCCAGCATGATCGCGGCCTGCCCTGGTACTGGTGCCTGCTCGCCTTCATCCCCCTGGTTGGTGCGCTGTGGATGATCGCCTGCGGCATTCTCAAGGGCGACGAGGGTCCGAACGCATTCGGACCGGGTCCGGATATCCCGCCTGAGTGACATTGGCGCCGATTGACGTGCCCGAGCGCGAGGCACTAAACCCGAGGCCATGTCCGATCAGCCCGCATCCACGTCCGGCGGCGACGCGCTCACCATCGCGCAGGCCCTGATCCGCTGCCCGAGCGTCACCCCGGAGGAGGGTGGCGCGCTGCGCTATCTGCAGCGGTTGCTCGCCGGGGCGGGCTTCGAGGCCGAGATCGTCCGCTTTCACGAGGAGGGTACCGCCGACGTCGACAACTTGCTGGCCACCATCGGGTCCGGCACGCCGCATCTCGTGTTTGCCGGACATACCGACGTGGTGCCGCCGGGCGATCCGGCGCGCTGGCGCCATCCCCCGTTCGAGGCCGAGATTGACGGCGGGATGCTGTATGGGCGCGGTGCGGTCGACATGAAGGGCGCCATCGCCTGCTTCGCGGCTGCCGCACTCTCCTATCTGGCGGAGAACGGTCCGCCCCCCGGTGCGATCTCCTTGCTGATCACCGGCGACGAGGAGGGCGTGGCGATCAACGGCACCCGCAAGCTGCTCGCCTGGGCGCGCGAGCGGGGCCTGTCGTTCAGCCATTGCGTTGTCGGCGAGCCGACCAATCCCGAGGCGATCGGCGACATGATCAAGATCGGCCGGCGCGGCTCGCTGTCCGGGACGCTCACCATCACCGGCAAGCAGGGGCACGCCGCCTATCCGCATCTGGCCGCCAATCCCCTGCGTGGCCTTGCGCGGGTGCTCGACGCACTGCACATGCCGCTCGACCGCGGGACGGCGGTGTTCGCGCCGTCGAACCTCGAAGTGACCAGCATCGACACCGGCAATCCCGCCTTCAACGTGATCCCGGCGACGGTGACGGTTCGTTTCAACATCCGCTTCAACGACCTGCACACCGCACGGAGCCTGGAGATCCGCCTCGACAAGGCCGTCGCAGCCGCGCTCGAAGGTACCGGGCTGCGGGCGGCATTCGCCTTCGAGCCCAACCCGGCGGAGGCGTTCCATACCGAGGCGCATGACTTCGCCGCGCTTCTGTCGGAGGCGATCGCCATCGAAACCGGCCGGCGGCCGGAGCTGTCGACCACCGGCGGAACCTCCGATGCGCGCTACATCAAGGACTACTGTCCGGTGATCGAGTTCGGGCTGGTCGGCCAGACCATGCATCAGGTCGACGAGCGGGTGGCAGTGGAGGACCTCGCCACCCTGACAGCGATCTACCGGCGTCTGATCGAGACCTATTTCGCAACGGTGCGCTGAGCCATGCTGAGTGCCGATGACGCGCTCCGCGGCCTGTCGTCGGCCTGGGCGCTGTTCCTGGGCCGCCGCGAGGCGATCCGGGGGTTCGACACCAGCTTCCGCGGCTTCTGGCAGTCGTTCCTGGCCATCGTCTTCGTGCTGCCGATCTATGTGCTGTTCGTCGGCGCGGAGCGGCGCATGATCCTGTCGGACCAGCCGGCCGACCTGCCGTTCGGCGATGTCGCCTTCGCCCTGTGGCGGCTGATCGCGCTCGTCATCGACTGGATCGCCTTTCCGCTGCTGATGGCCGTGCTCGCCCGGCCGCTCGGCATTGCCGGCCGCTATGTGCGGCTGATCGTCGCCTTCAATTGGGGCGGACCGATCGTCGCCGCGCTGATGGCGGTGCCGGCGGTTCTGCTCTCCTATGCCGGGATCGGCGAGGCAGGTGCCTCGATGCTGCTGCTCGTCGCCCTGGCGGCATTGATCCGCTTCCGCCTCATCACTGCGCGGGCGGCGCTCGACTGCGGCTTCGGCATGGCCGCCGCGCTCGTTGCCATCGAACTGCTGCTGTCGCTGGTGCTTGGACAGCTGATCTCGCGCATCGCCGCGTACTGATCCGCCGGTCAGTAATCGACCTGGACCAGGCACAGCCCGTCCGGGGGCGCGACCGGGCCACAGGCGCGGCGATCACGGGCCGCGAGCGCCGCAGCGAGATCCTGCGCCGACCACCGTCCCTCGCCGACCAGCTTCAGCGAGCCGACCATCGAGCGGACCTGGTTGTGCAGGAAGGAGCGCGCGGACGCCTCGATCACCAGCCGCTCGCCCTGCCGCGACACGTCGAGCCGGTCGAGCGTCCTGACCGGCGAGGCAGACTGGCATTCGGTCGAACGGAAGGTGGTGAAGTCGTGCTTGCCCACCAGCACCTGCGCTGCCATGTGCATGGCGGCATGGTCGAGCGGCCGCGCCACGTGCCAGGCCTTGCCCCGCTCGAGCGCCAGTGGCGCGCGCCGGTTGATGATCAGGTAGCGGTAGTGACGCCGGATCGCCGAATGGCGGGCATCGAATCCGTCGCCGACGCGAGCAACAGCAAGGATGGCCACCGGCTCCGGTCGCAGATGCGCGTTCAGCGCGTCGCGTACCGTGTCCTGCGGCCAGTCCCGGGCAAGATCGAGATGCGCCACCTGGCCGCTGGCATGGACGCCGGCATCGGTGCGGCCGGCGCCGCCGATCCGGACGGTCTCGCCGCAGAAGGCCGCGACGGCTTCCTCGATCGCCTGCTGCACCGAGCGTCCGTTCGCCTGACGCTGCCAGCCGACGAAGGGCGCGCCGTCATATTCGATCAGCAGGCGGTAGCGGGGCATGGAGCCGAGCCCTCCAGTTCGACCGGTTCGCAGCAGTTCGCAGCAGAAGGTCAGCATCCGGCGCCGATGCGCAAGGTCGCCGCAAGCCGGTGCTAGCCGAACACGTTAAATGCCGGCGGGTAGTCGACCTTGGGCCGATCAGTCGCGTCGCGCGGCCGGTCGAGGGCACGCGCCATGAAGGCAGGGCCCGACCAGGGCGCGTCGAAGTGGCGGGCGAGCGCGGCGTCGAAGCCGAGCTTGCGATAATAGTCGGGATTGCCCAGCACGAAGACGATCTCCTCGCCCGCTTCGGCGAGCCGGGCGAGGCCGGTGCGGATCAGCGCGGCAGCGATGCCGCGACGCCGGAAGCACTTGCGCACCGCGACCGGGGCGAGCCCGGTCGCCCGCCCGGCCTGGCCCTGGATCCGGAGGCGCGAGAAGCCCGCATAGCCGGCCAGCTTGCCGTCCAGCTCGGCCACCAGCGACAGCACCAGGTCGCCGTCCTGCCGCAGCCTGTCGACGAGATTGGCCTCGAGGGGGCTTTCGAACGCGCTGGCCAGCAGTTCGCGGATCGCAGCGATGTCGTCCGGTCGCTCCAACCGGATCGACAGGCCCACGGGATCGATGTCAACCGGCATGGGCGCTTGGGGCAGCTTCAGTCATCAAGGCCATCCTACGCCCGGAGAGCCGGCGCCGAAACGGTCAATGCAGCATGGCGCCCTGCGTCAGGCGCGCACCTCGGGCGAACTCGGCGAAGGACATCGGCTGCTTGCCGGCCCGCTGAACCGTTACCAGCCGCAGCGTGCCGCTTCCGCAGGTGACAAGCCCGTCGCTGTCGATCAGCGTGCCCGGCGCGGCCATCGCGTCGCCGCTATCCGTAGCCAGCGCCGACCGCAGCAGCCTGACCCGTTCGCCGTTAAGCTCGAACCAGGCGCCGGGCGAGGGCGCGAGACCTCGGACGTGATCATGCACCCGGGCCGCGGCCTCGGACCACTGGATCCGCGTTTCGGCCTTTTCGATCTTGGCGGCATAGGTGACGCCAGTCTCCGGCTGCGGCCGGCAGTCGAGCGTGCCGCGCGACAGCGCGGCGAGCGCACGCAGCATCAGCCCGGCGCCGAGGATCGCCAGCCTGTCGTGCAGGTCGCCCGCCGTCTCGTCAGGACCGATCGCCACCCGCTCCTCCAGGCAGACCGGGCCGGTGTCGAGCCCTTCTTCCATCCGCATCACCGCGACGCCGGTCTCCCGGTCGCCGGCCATGATGGCGCGCTGGATCGGCGCGGCGCCGCGCCAGCGGGGCAGCAGCGAGGCGTGAAGGTTGAGACAGCCGCGTGCCGGCGCCTGCAGCACCGGCCGTGGCAGGATCAGCCCGTAGGCAACGACCACCGCGACATCGGCACCAAGATCGGCGAACGCAGCCTGTTCCTCGGCGCCGCGCAGTCGGGCGGGTGTCCTGACCGGCAGGCCGAAACGCTCCGCCGCCAGATGCACCGGGCTGCGGCGCTCCGTCATGCCCCGTCCTGCCGGACGCGGCGGCTGGGTGTAGACACAGGCGACCTCGTGGCCCGCGCCGACGATCTCGCTCAGCGTCGGAACGGCGAACTCGGGCGTTCCCATGAAGACGACGCGAAGGCTCATGACCGTCCGGACCTCCGGCCTGGCGCGGCCGCCCTCATTCGGCCGCAGGGCGTTCGGCCGACCGCTTGCGGAACGCGGGCATCTCGCCGCGCTTGGCGGCCTTGGCGAACTTCCGCGTCACCCTGTCGCGCTTCAGCTTGGACAGGTAGTCGATGAACAGCACGCCATCGAGGTGGTCCACCTCGTGCTGCACGCAGGTGGCGAGCAGGCCCTCGCACTCGAGTTCCTGTGGCTTGCCATCCCGATCGAGGAAGCGCACCCGACAGCGGGCGGGGCGCTCGATCTCCTCGTAGAACTCGGGGATCGACAGGCAGCCCTCCTCGTAGAGCGAGGTCTCCTCCGAGCGCCAGACGATTTCCGGATTGACCATGTACAGCGGCGCCCTGGGTTCGTCGTCCTTGGCCAGATCGATGACCACGACCCGCTGCAGCACGCCGATCTGGATCGCCGCGAGCCCGATGCCCGGTGCGTTGTACATCGTCTCGAGCATGTCGTCCATCAGCCGGCGTACCGCGTCGTCGACTTCCGCGACGGGCGCGCAGGTCTGGCGCAGGACGGGATCGGGCAGGGTCACGATGTCGCGGATCGTCATGGCGCTCAGATAGGAGAAAGCACCCGGACGGTCAACGCATGCGGGTCATGCCGGCGCGGGGCGGCATGCCAGCAGCGCGCCGGTGTGTTCGCGTCTTGATCTCGATTGGCCTGTCGAATCGACTATGCTCGACGGAATGGATCAACCCCTGCTCGCAATCGGCGACCGTCTCGTCACGCTCGGCGAAGCGCTGCTTGCCGGCGTCGGGCTCGTGCTACTCCTGTTGCTGGCGATGCTGATCGTCCTGCTCAGGCCGCGCCGGCCGAGCCAGGAGGAGCTCCTGCGGCGCCGCGACGACGAGCAGCGGCTTGCCGACATGGCGCGCGCCCAGGCCGAGATAAGCCGCGCCCAGGCCGAACTCACCGGCCGCATGCAGACCATGGCCGAGGTGTTCGGCACACGCCACGCCGATCTTGCCCGCGCGCTCACCGAGCGACTCGACGGGTTCGGCCACCGGCTCGGCCAATCGCTCGAGGTGCAGGCGCGCGCCACCTACGACAGCCTGTCGAAGCTGAACGAACGGCTGGCGGTGATCGATTCCGCCCAGAAGACGATCACCGACCTGTCACGCGATGTGGTCGGCCTGCACCAGATCCTCGCCAACAAGCAGACACGCGGTGCCTTCGGTCAGGGGCGGATGGAGGCAATCGTCCAGGACGGGCTCCCTCCCGGCAGCTACACCTTCCAGGCGACGCTGTCGAACGGCCGGCGGCCGGACTGCGTGGTCCGCCTGCCGAATGCCGAGGCGGTCCTGGTCATCGACGCGAAGTTCCCGCTCGAGGCCTTCGGCAGCTATCGCGATGCGCAGGGGACCGACGAGCGCAAGGCGGCCGCCCAGCGGCTGCGCAGCGACGTGCTCAAGCACGTCTCCGATATCCGCGAGCGCTATTTCATCACCGGCGAGACCCAGGATCTCGCCATCATGTTCGTCCCCTCTGAATCCATCTATGCCGACCTGCACGAGCATTTCGAGGACGTCGTGCAGAAGGCGCACCGGGAGCGCATCATCATCGTCGGACCGTCGATGCTGATGCTGTCGATCCAGGTGATGCAATCGATCCTCCGGGACGCGCGCCTGCGCGAACAGGCGCACCTGATCCATCGCGAGGTCGGCCTGCTGTCGGAGGACATGCGCCGGCTGCAGGAGCGCGTGGTGAAGTTGCAGCAGCATTTCGGCCAGGCCGGCCGCGACATCGAGCAGATCCTCATCTCCACCGACAAGATCATCAAGCGCGGCGCGAAGATCGAGGAGCTCGAGTTCGAGGACGGCACGACCGACGGTTCCGAAAGAGGCACCGGCCCGCGTCTGCTCGCAGGGGGATAGCGGCCGTTCTGCACGACCCGCGCCGCCGAACGGTGGTGGCGTGTGCGGCGTGCGGGGCGGTCGATGGCTTGCCCGCTGTCGCTGCATGAGGTGCCGAACTAGTCTCGCCCAGGCGATTCGGCGGATCAGGCGATGACGGGCGACGGCACCACCATTCTCCCCGACACACCCGACGCGAGGCGGCCGCCGCTCGGTCGCAGGCTCGTGGCTGGACTGAGGGTGTTCCTCGAGCCGCGTGTCCTCGTCATCCTGTTCCTGGGGTTCACCTCCGGCCTGCCGCTGGCGCTGTCGGGCTCGACACTGGCGATCCGGATGACCGATGTCGGCGTCGACCTGGGCACCATCGGCCTGTTCTCGCTGGCTGGCCTGCCCTACACGATCAAGTTCCTGTGGGCGCCGCTGGTCGACGCGATCCGCATTCCTGTCCTGTCGCGGCTGCTCGGTCGGCGGCGGGGCTGGCTGGTCTTCTCGCAGATGCTGCTGATCGGCGCGATCGTGCATCTCGGCATGCTCGATCCGCTCGCCGATCCCTGGCTGGTGGCACTTGGCGCGGTCATGGTGGCGGTGGCCTCCGCCACCCAGGACATCGTCATCGACGCCTTCCGGGTCGAGAGCCTGAGGACGGAGGAACAGGCCGCCGGCATGGCCTGGTTCGTCTCCGCCTACAGGGTCGGGATGCTGGTTTCGACCGCCGGCTGCGTCGGTCTCGTCGCCTGGCTCGAACTGTCGGGACTCGATACGGCCCGCGGCTGGTCCTGGGCCTATGTGGCGATGGCCGGTCTCGTCCTGGTCGGCATCGCAGCCTCCCTTGCCGGTCGCGAGCCCGCCGAACCCGAAGCCGCGGCGCTCACTGCGGATCCGCTCGCCCGGCTGGGGCGCACTGCCGTCGATGCCTTTGCCGAATTCCTGATGCGCAGGAACGCGCTGGCGGTACTGCTCTTCGTCGTGTTGTTCAAGTTCTGCGATGCGCTGGCCGGTGTCATGACCGGCCCCTTCGTCATCTCGATCGGCTTCGACAAGGCGGCCTACGCCGGCATCGTCAAGGGCGTCGGTCTGGCCGCCGCGCTCGCCGGCGGCTTTGCCGGCGGGGTTCTGGCTCGGGCGGTGCCGATCGTCGGGGCGCTATGGATCGCCGGCCTCCTGCAGATGGCCTCGAACCTCGCCTTCTCCTGGCAGGCGATCGTCGGCGTGGACCACGCCGCTCTCGCCGCGACCATCGCGGTGGAGAACTTCACCGGAGGCGTCGGGACGGTGATCTTCGTCGCCTACATCTCGAGCCTGTGCCGCGATGCCCGCCACACGGCGACCCAGTTCGCGCTGCTGACGGCGCTTGCCGCCGTCGGGCGCACGATTTTGTCGTCGTCGGCCGGATACGCAGCCGAGGCGGTCGGTTGGGTGGCATTCTTCGCTGCCACGGCACTGGCTGCGATCCCCGGCCTTGCACTGCTGTGGTGGCTGGAGCGGCGCGGCCATTTCGTCGGCCCGCCGCCCGCCGCTGCTGCGACCGCATAGCAGCTCGGGCAGCCTATACAGCCGCAGGGGTGTCGGCTATTGAGAGGCGGTTGGACGGCGGTGCGTGGGCCGGCCGGGCTCCGCCGCAAGGGAGTTTGCGGGTGATGGCGAAGGACTATGTGAAGGGCGACATCGTCACCGTCTTCGGCGGCTCCGGTTTCGTCGGCCGCTATGTGGTGCGGGCGCTGGCCCGGCGCGGCTTCAGGATTCGCGCGGCGGTTCGGCGCCCCGATCTTGCCGGCCATCTGCAGCCGCTCGGCGGCGTCGGCCAGATCCACGCCGTTCAGGCCAACATCCGCAACCGCAAGTCGATCGAGCGCGCCCTGTCCGGCGCCGCGGCGGTCGTGAACCTGGTCGGCATTCTCCACGAGACCGGCCGCCAGCGGTTCGACACTGTTCAGGCAGCGGGCGCCGGCGCGGTTGCCGAGGCGGCCGCTGCCGCCGGGATCACCCGCATGGTCCAGATGTCGGCGATCGGGGCCGATGCGGATTCACCCTCGCACTATGCCCGCTCCAAGGCGATCGGCGAGCGCCTGGTGCTCGCGGCGATCCCGCAGGCGGTCGTGCTGCGCCCCTCGATCGTGTTCGGCCCCGAGGACGATTTCTTCAATCGCTTCGCCGCGCTGGCACGGCTGTCGCCGGTCCTGCCGCTGATCGGCGGAGGGCATACACGCTTCCAGCCCGTCTATGTGGGCGATGTCGCCGAGGCGGCGGCACGGGCCCTCGAGGGCGAGGCCCAGCCGGGAGCCACCTATGAGCTCGGCGGACCGGAAATCCGCACCTTCAGGGAGATCATGGAGTACATCCTGGCCGAGATCGGTCGCAAGCGGCTGCTGATCCCCGTGCCGTTCGGGCTGGCCCGGCTGAAGGCACAGGTGTTGCAGCTGTTGCCGAAGCCGCTGCTGACGGTGGATCAGGTGCGCTTGCTCGAGCACGACAACATCGTCTCGCAGGCCGCCATCGCGGACGGACGGACACTCGCCGGTCTCGGCATCGCTCCGACGGCCATGGAGACCGTCGTGCCGACCTATCTCGGCCGTTACCGCCGGTCAGGCCAGTTCACCCAGCCGGGCACCCGGATGGTTTAGGCCGGTCCCGGCCTCTATCAGGCGTAGGCAAACCACAGCAGGACGATGCCGAGTCCCAGCCTGTAGACAACGAAGGGCAGCATCGTCGTGCGCTTCAGCAGCGCAACCATGAACCAGATCGACACGAACGCCGCCACCGCCGACAGGCCCGCGGCCAACAGCGCGTCGGACGAGACCAGCTGCGCTGCGCCTCCGTCCAGCTCCAGCGCCGTGCCGGCGCCGACCGCCAGGATTGCGGGGATCGACAGGAGCAGCGAGAACCGGGCGGCTTCGGTCCGTTCGTAGCCGAGCGCGCGCGAGGCCGACATGGTGATCCCGGAGCGGCTGACGCCGGGGATCAG
Organism: Tepidamorphus gemmatus; assembly: GCF_004346195.1. Taxonomy (NCBI): domain Bacteria; kingdom Pseudomonadati; phylum Pseudomonadota; class Alphaproteobacteria; order Hyphomicrobiales; family Tepidamorphaceae; genus Tepidamorphus; species Tepidamorphus gemmatus. Next base: position 138,837 of record NZ_SMAK01000008.1, read on the forward strand.
CGAGATGCACTGTGCCAGCCCGACCCAGACCGCATCGGATATGCGCGTCTCGGCGAAGGCGCGACCGGTACCGCCGAGCCGGTCGCAGGCCCACAGCACCAGCGCGAATATGACGGTCGTCCAGGCAATCACCTCGAGCGAGCGGACCGACTCGACCAGCCCCGTCTTCACCATGATGAAGCCGAACACGACCAGAGGCACCGAGGCGAGCGCGAGCAGCAGCAACAGCCGCGCCGGTTCCGAGCGTCGCAGCAGCACCACGTCGCGGACGCCGCCGAGAAGGAACAGCATGTCCCGCCAGAAGTAGGTGACAACCGCCACGAGGCTGCCCAGATGTATCGCGACATCTATCGCCACCCCTTGATCCGGGTAGTTCATCAACAGGTGCACCAGGTTGAGATGTCCGGACGAACTCACCGGCAGGAATTCGGTCAGGCCCTGGATAACGGCGAGAACGACCAGTTGATCGGCTGTCATGCACGGGTGCTCAGCATGCTCCCGGTGATTCGGGTTGTTCCCCGGGCCCGCCGCCTCTATACCCCATCCCTTCGCCGGCACAATCGTCGCGGCTGCCGGATCATCGGTATCGAATGCTGACGCTGTATCATCACCCCTTCTGTCCGTTCTCGCGGACCGTACGCATCGCCTTCGGCGAATACGGGCTCAATGCCGAGTTCGTCGAGGAGCGCCCCTGGGAACGCCGCCGCGAATTTCTCATCGTCAATCCGGCCGGCTCGCTGCCGGTGATGATCGACGGTGACGGAGCAGCCATCTGCGGCGTGCGGCCGGTGCTCGAATATCTCGACGAGACTCGCGGCGCCGAGCTCGACGGTCGGCGGTTGCTGCCGGCGACGCCGCGTGAGCGCGCCGAGGTGCGGCGGCTGATGGACTGGTTCGATCTGCGCTTCAACGCGGAGGTCTCCGACTATCTGCTGACAGAGCGGATCTACAAGCGCTTCATGACACCGGAGCAGGGTGGCGGTCCTCCGGATTCCTCGGCGATCCGTGCCGGCCGTGCCAACATCCGCTATCATCTCCACTACATCGGTTGGCTGGCGGGGCGGCGCAACTGGCTCGGCGGCGACGATCTGTCCTTCGCCGACCTGGCCGCGGCGGCGCACCTGTCCTGCATCGACTATCTCGGCGAGGTGCCTTGGGAGGAGTTCGAGCCGGCAAAGGCCTGGTATGCCCGGGTGAAGTCGCGGCCGTCCTTCCGGCCGCTGCTGGTCGACCAGATTGCGGGGATGACGCCGTCGCGAACCTATGTCGATCTCGACTTCTGAGCATCGCGGCTACGCCGCGCAACGCCTCAAGTCAGCGCTGATCGATGCCGCGCTTGCGGCCGGGTTCGACATTGTCAGGGTCACCGCACCCGATGCCGCGCCGATGGCCGGCCCGCGCCTGCGCGCCTTCCTGGACGCCGGACAGCACGGCGATATGGACTGGATGGCCGCGACCGCCGACCGACGCAGCGAGCCGCGGGCACTGTGGCCCGAGGTCCGTTCGGTGGTCATGCTGGGCATGAACTACGGACCTCAGGCCGATCCGCTCGAGGGCCTCGCCCAGCGCGACCGCGGCCTGATCTCCGTCTATGCGCGCGGCGACGACTATCACGATGTCATCAAGGGGCGGCTGAAAACGGTCGCCGGCGCCTTCGCGGCGCGGGCGGGCGCCGAGGTCAAGGTGTTCGTCGACACCGCGCCGGTGATGGAAAAGCCGCTGGCCGAGGCCGCCGGCATCGGCTGGCAGGGCAAGCACACCAATCTCGTTTCGCGACGGTTCGGCTCCTGGCTGTTCCTTGGCGCGATCTTCACCACGGCCGAGCTGCCACGCGATGGATCGGAGCGGGACCACTGCGGGTCGTGCCGGGCGTGCCTCGACATCTGCCCGACGGATGCCTTTCCCGCCCCCTATCGTCTCGATGCGCGCCGCTGCATCTCCTACCTCACCATCGAGCTCAAGGGTCCGATCCCGCACCCGCTCCGGCCCGCCATCGGCAACCGGATCTATGGCTGCGACGATTGCCTGGCGGTGTGTCCCTGGAACAAGTTCGCGCAGGCGGGCCGCGAGGCGCGGCTGGCCGCCCGGGCAGAGCTAGACCTGCCGTCGCTCGCCGAGCTCGCCAAGCTCGATGATGCCGCCTTCCGCAGCCTGTTCCGCAAGTCGCCGGTCAAGCGCATCGGCCGCGATCGCTTTGTCCGCAACGTCATGATCGCGATCGGCAACAGCGGCGATCCGGCGCTGACCGCATGTCTGATCGAGCGTCTCGACGACGCGGCGGCACTGGTGCGCGGGGCAGCCGTCTGGGCGCTGTCGAGGCTCGCGGAAACCGGGCAGTTCGCGGCGCTTGCGGCGCGCCATGGCGCTGCGGAAGGCGATCCCGATGTCCGCGCGGAATGGCGTCGCGGCTTGACCGCCGGCGCGGAATCCCGCTCCAAATGTGCCTCATGAGCAAGCTGTTCGTCTTCGGTCTGGGGTACTCGGCGCTGACGCTGGCACGGCGTCTCGCCTCGCGTGGCTGGACGATCGCCGGGACAGTGCGTGGCGCGGACAAGGCGGCCGCGCTTGCGGCCGAAGGTATCGAGGCGGTGACGTTCGACGGCACCGGACCGGGTTCCGGGGTCGCCGCCGCGCTTGCGGGAGCCGACCATGTGGTGGTGTCGATCCCTCCGGGCGAGGCGGGCGATCCGGTTCTTCGGTTCCACCGGGCCGATCTCGCGCGTGAGGCGGGCGTGGTCCGGTGGCTCGGATATCTCTCGACGATCGGCGTCTATGGCAACCGCGATGGAGGATGGATCACCGAGGAGGACGAGACCGATCCGGTGAGCCCGCGCAACGCGAGGCGGGTCGAGGCCGAAACCGACTGGCTCGCCTTCGGCAGCGAGACCGGCATCCCGGTGATGCTGTTCCGCATTGCCGGCATCTACGGACCCGGGCGCAATGCGCTGGTGTCGCTGGCCAACGGCACTGCGCGGCGCATCGTCAAGCCGGGGCAGGTGTTCAACCGCATCCATGTCGAGGACATCGCCAGGGTGCTCGAGGCCTCGATGGCGCGGCCCCGCGCCGGCGGAATCTACAACCTCGCCGACGATCTGCCGGCGCCGCCGCAGGACGTCATAACCTATGCGGCTGCCAGGCTTGGCATCGAGCCCCCGCCGGAGGTACCGTTCGAGGCGGCCGAGATGACGCCGATGGCACGCAGCTTCTACTCCTCCAACCGCCGTGCCTCCAATGCCCGGATAAAGGAGGAGCTTGGCGTGCGGCTCGCCTATCCCGACTACAGGTCGGGCATCGACGCGCTGTTCGAGGCGGGCGAGGGTCGGGATCCCGGCGGCGATTGATGCCGCCTCAGCCCACCTCTTCGACCATGCCGCCGACCACCCTGAGCAGCAGCGCAATGTCCTCCTCGCGCGACAGCCGGTGATCGCCGTCATGCACGATGGTCAGCGTCACGTCATCATGGGCAAGGCGCGAGACCAGTTCGAGTGACAGCGACAGCGGCACGTCCGGGTCCTCGCGGCCATGCAGGATATGGACCGGACAGCCCACCTGCAGCGTGGCGCGGTCCATGATCAGATAGTTGCGGCCGTCCTCGATCAGCCCCCGGGTGATCGGATAGCCCTCAGGATCGTACGCGGACGGGCGCGTCCACACACCCTTCTCGAGGATCTCGCTGCGGGTCGCCTCGTCGAACTGTTCCCACATCAGCCGCTCGGTCATGTCGACGGCCGGCGCGATCAGCACGAGCCCGGCGAGTGGCGTGCCGGCCGCGAACCGCCCGAGCGCCATCAGCATGGCAAGGTAGCCACCCATGCTGGAGCCGATCAGCACGGGAGGATCCTTGCAGAAGGCATCGACGACCGCATGCGATTCGGCGAGCCAGCGGCTGATCGTCCCCTCGAGGAAGTCCCCGCCCGACTGTCCGTGCCCGGAATAGTCGAACCGGATCATCGAGCGGCCGTTCCGGGCCGCCCAGGCATCCAGCGCCGCCGCCTTGGTGCCCGTCATGTCCGAGCGGAAACCGCCGAGCCAGACCAGTGGTGGCGCCGTGCCGGCGCGGCGCAATACTGCAATCTGCCGCGCCGCCTCACCCTCGCCGATGTCGATCTGGAACGACTCTGCGTCCGACACCCTATCGTCTCCCCGATCCCGATGGGCTAACGGTAGTCGCATGGACAGTCGCGCGAAACCCCTTCCCGACATGCACGGCATCACGGTGCTGCAACTGGTCCCGTCGCTGGAGGCGGGCGGCGCCGAACGCACCGCGGTCGACATCGCCGCGGCGCTTGTTGCGGCCGGCGGCCGGGCGCTTGTCGCCACCACCGGCGGCCGCCTGGTGGGCGAGCTGCGCGAGGCTGGAGCCGAATGGTTGCAGTTCCCGGCTGCGACCAAGAACCCGGGTCGCATCGTCTGGAATGCCGAGCGCATCCGGCGGCTGATCGCAGCGGAGGGCGTCGACATCGTTCATGCCCGCAGCCGCGCGCCGGCCTGGAGCGGGCTGATGGCGGCGCGCCGGGCCGGCGTGCCGTTCCTCACCACCTATCACGGCGCCTACAAGCCGGGCGGACCTCTGAAGACCTGGTACAATTCCGTCATGGTGCGCGGTGACGCGGTGATCGCCAACTCCCGTTTCACCGCCCGGCGGATCGAGCAGCAGTATCCGCGCGCTGAGGGCCGCATCGAGGTGATCTATCGCGGCACCGATCTGGACCGGTTCGATCCGGCCGCGATCGACCCCGCGCGAATCGCCGCGCTGCGCTCTGCCTGGGGCATCGCGCCTGGGCGGCGGATCGTTCTGCTGCCGGCCCGGCTCACCGGCTGGAAGGGCCAGGAGGTGCTGATCGACGCGGCGGCCCTTCTGGCGGACCGCGGTGTCGCCGACGTCGATTACGTGCTTGCCGGCGACGCGCAGGGGCGCACCGCCTATCTCGCCGGCCTCGAGGCGCGAATCGCCGCGCGCGGGCTTGTCGGCCGGGTGCATGTCGTTGGACACTGCAGCGACATGCCCGCCGCCAACATGGCCGCCGATGTCGTCGTGGTCCCCTCCACCGAACCGGAGGCCTTCGGACGCACGGCGGTCGAGGCGCAGGCGGCAGGGCGTCCGGTGGTGGTCAGCGACATCGGGGCGACTCCCGAGACCGTGCTGGCACCCCCGGACTGTGCCCCCGGCCAGCGCACCGGATGGCGCGTCCGGCCGGGCGATGCGGTGGCCCTGGCGGCAGCGGTCGAGGAAGCGCTGGCGCTCGGGCCGGAGGCGCGTGCGGCGCTCGGTGCCCGCGCGCGCGCCCACGCCCGCGGTTTCGGACTGGAGGCCATGACCGGCGCGACGCTTGCCCTGTATCGCCGACTGCTGCGACGCGCGAACGCGGCTTGAACACCAGTTCGGCAGCGCACGATTGACTTGCCGGGCCTTCTTCCCGATCCTATAAGCGCGTCACTTCGCAGGGCCCGCCCTGGCGGAGGCTGTCGTGTTACGCCGCGGCAGCGTCGGAAGGCGGGCCGATTCAAGGGAGACTGAGCGATCGCACGCCGTCCAATGAAATCGCAGCAGGTCCAGAAGGATGGACCGCGCGTCAATCGGGAGATCGATTCCCCCCAAGTCCAACTCATCCTGGAGACCGGAGACAACCGCGGCATCGTAAGCCTCGCCGAGGCCCTCGCCATGGCGGAGGCGGCCGGGCTCGATCTTGTCGAGATCGCGCCGAATTCGACGCCGCCGGTGGTGAAGATCCTGGACTTCGGAAAGTACAAGTACCAGGCGCAGAAGAAGGCCGCCGAGGCCCGCAAGAAGCAGAAGACCATCGAGATCAAGGAGATCAAGATGCGTCCGAACATCGACACGCATGACTATGACGTGAAGATGCGGGCGATCAGGCGCTTCTTCGAGGAAGGCGACAAGGTCAAGGTGACCCTGCGCTTCCGTGGCCGCGAGATGGCCCATCAGGATCTCGGCATGAAACTGCTCGATCGGGTCAGGGGCGAGCTCGACGAGGTCGCCAAGGTCGAGGCCGAGCCCAAGCTCGAGGGCCGACAGATGATCATGGTGCTGGCGCCGCGGTGATCTGCCGCGCCGCCGCGTCCGCATTCCGCCACACGTCCGAAGCTCGGTACCGGGTATGATCAGCGAGCACATCACGGCCCGCCTGTCGGGCTCCTGGCTGCAGGATGTCCAGCGGCGCCGCAAATGGGTGCTGCGCGCCCTGGCCGTGGCGGCGGTTGTCGGCTTCCTGTTCACGGATTCGATGTGGCGCCCCGGCGGTTTCACCCACGAAGCCATCGAGTATTTCGGCATCGGCCTGCTGCTCGTCTGCGTGCTCGGCCGTGCTTGGTGCACGCTTTACATCGGCGGCCGCAAGAAGGCTGAGCTCGTTCAGGTCGGGCCTTATTCGGTATCGCGCAACCCGCTCTACGTCTTCTCGATCATCGGTGCCGCCGGCGTCGGGGCCGCGGCCGGCAGCGTCATCTCCACGCTGCTGCTGGCGGTGGCTTGCTATGCGGTGTTCGCCGTGGTCGTCAGCCGCGAGGAGCAGTTCCTGAGCGAGCGGTTCGGGCGGGCCTATGCCGAGTACTGCGCCCGCGTTCCGCGCTTCTGGCCGCGTCTGTCGGAATGGAGGGATGTCGCGACCGTCGAGGCGAGCCCGCGCCTGGTGCTTGCTTCCGTCCGCGACGGCGCACTGTTCTTCCTGGCAATCCCGTTCGTCGAGGCGATCGAGCACCTCCATATGAACGGTATCCTGCCGGTCCAACTGCTGCTGCCCTGACGGCGCGGCCGTGCGGCTCACGCCCCGGGAGGCGAGGGGCGGGTGAAGATGAACAGCGCCACCAGCCCCATCACTCCCGCCTGGATCAGCAGGATATCGGCGGTTGCGCCGAAGGCGGCCGTCACCGCTACCGCCCCCAGCATCCCGACGCCCGCGAGCATCTTGCCGGTGCGCGAGATGGCGCGGTGCTCGCTCCACTGCCGGATCGGCGGGCCGAAGCGCGGATGGCTGATCAGCCAGTCGTGCCAGCGCCGTGAACCACGCGCCAAGCACCACGCCGCCAGCAGCAGGAACGGCGTCGTCGGCACCAGCGGCAGCACGATACCGGCGAGCGCCAGAGCGAGCGCCAAGCCCCCGGCGATGCGCCAGAGAAGCCGTCGCGACCCCTCGACCGCTGCTGCGATCCTGTCGAGCACCGCTGTCCGTCCCACCGCCAAGATCGGTGTATCGTACCCGATATAGGGCCGGCGCCATTGCGACCCAGGCATGTCTGCGCCCGACGCGCGCGTCTGCATTGCGTTCCCGGGTGCCGGCGGCTATAAGGCTGCTGTTGGAAGGATCGCCCGGCGACATGGGCATGCCGTGGCGGTCGAGGATGCTCATTCGGACAGATCGAATCGGGCGGGGCGCTTGAGGGCGTCGCGGCCGATGTTCGCGTCCCAGACCAAGGAGACGAGCAAAATGCCCAAGCAGAAGACCAAGAGCGGCGCCAAGAAGCGATTCAAGCTGACCGGCACCGGCAAGATCAAGGTCGCACAGGCCGGCAAGCGCCACGGCATGATCAAGCGAACCGCCAAGTTCGTGCGCAATGCCCGCGGCACCATGGTGCTCGACGAATCGGATGCCGGCATCGTGCGCCAGTACATGCCCTATCATCGTCGCAAGCGCCGCAAGGCGGCTTCCACCCCCACGGCGACGGTCTGACGGAGGCCCCCAATGGCTCGTGTAAAGCGGGGCGTGACCGCTCACGCCCGTCACCGCAAGGTCATCAAGCAGGCGAAGGGCTACTACGGCCGTCGCAAGAACACGATTCGCGTCGCCAAGCAGGCGGTGGACAAGGCCGGCGAATACGCCTACCGCGACCGGAAGGTCAGGAAGCGCACCTTCCGGGCGCTCTGGATCCAGCGGATCAATGCCGCTGCTCGCGAGAATGGTCTCACCTACGGACGATTTATCGACGGCCTCGGAAAGGCCGGGGTCGAGGTCGACCGCAAGGTGCTCGCCGACATCGCCGTGCGCGAACCGGCGGCCTTCAAGGCGCTCGTCGACCAGGCGCGCGCCGCGCTCGCCTGAACTAGCCTCCAGGCCTTTTCGGGGCCGACCGCCCGACGCTGGCAAGGCGCCGGGCGGATTCGGGGTCCGGAACAGGCAGTCCACGCTCCGGGCCCGCTTCCTCGACAACTGAGAGAAGACGGGAGACGACGTGATGGCCGACATCGCGCGGCTTGAATCGGAAATTCTGCGACAGGTCGCCGGCGCCGTCGACGAGGCGGCGCTTGAGGCCGTGCGCATTGCCGCGCTCGGCAGGAAGGGCTCGGTGAGCGAGCTGCTCAAGAGGCTCGGCTCGATGTCGCCGGACGAACGGCGGGTGATGGGACCGGCGATCAACGGACTTAAGGATCGTGTCGGCGAGGCCATCGCCGTTCGTCGTGCCGCACTCAAGGCGGCTGAACTGGAGCGCAGACTGAAGACCGAAAGGGTCGATGTGACACTCCCCGTGCGCGAGAGTGCGCTGGAGGCCGGTCGCATCCATCCGGTCAGTCAGGTGATGGACGAACTTACCGCGATCTTCGCCGACATGGGCTTTTCGATCGCGGAAGGCCCGCACATCGAGGACGATTTCCACAACTTCACGGCGCTCAACATTCCCGCCGACCATCCGGCCCGGCAGGAGATGGACACCTTCTATTTCCCGGAAGCTCCCGACGGATCGCGCATGCTGCTCAGGACCCACACAAGTCCGGTGCAGATCCGCACGATGATGAGCCAGCAGCCGCCGATCCGGATCATCGTTCCGGGCCGGGTCTATCGCTGCGACTACGACCAGACCCATACGCCGATGTTCCACCAGGTCGAGGGGCTGGTGATCGACGAGAGTGCGCATCTCGGCCACCTGAAGTGGGTGCTGGAGGAATTCTGCAAGGCGTTCTTCGAGATCGACGACGTCAAGATGCGCTTCCGCGCCTCGCATTTCCCCTTCACCGAGCCGTCGATGGAGGTCGATATCAACTGCGACCGCTCGGGCAAGGAGCTGAAGATCGGCGAGGGCAGCGACTGGCTGGAGATCCTCGGGTGCGGCATGGTGCATCCCAACGTGCTGCGCCACTGCGGCCTCGATCCGGCGCGCTTCCAGGGCTTCGCCTGGGGCATGGGGATCGACCGCATCGCCATGCTCAAATACGGCCTGCCGGACCTGCGGGCCTTCTTCTCGGCCGATCTGAGATGGCTGAAGCACTACGGCTTCGCCGCTCTCGATGTGCCGAGCCTCGCCGGAGGGCTGAGCCGATGAAATTCACCCTCAACTGGCTCAAGGAGCATCTCGATACGGATGCCTCGCTGGCCGAGATTGCCGACAAGCTCAGCCTGATCGGGCTCGAGGTCGAAGGGATCGAGGATCCGGCCGCGGCGCTCGCCCCGTTCAGGGTCGCGCATGTGGTATCCGCCGTGCCGCATCCGAACGCCGACAAGCTGCGCGTCTGCATTGTCGACACCGGTACCGAACAGGTGCAGGTGGTCTGCGGCGCGCCGAACGCGCGCAGCGGAATGAAGGGCGTGTTTGCCCCCGCGGGGACCCACATTCCCGGCACCGGCATCGACCTGAAGCCCACGAAGATCCGCGGCGTCGAGTCGCATGGCATGCTCGTCTCGGAGCGGGAGATGGGGCTGTCCGACGAACATGACGGCATCATCGACCTGCCGCCCGACACGCCGGTTGGAACGCCGCTCGCCGAAGCGATGGGGCTCGACGATCCGATCATCGAGATCGCGGTGACGCCCAACCGGCCGGACGCGCTGGGCGTTGCCGGCATCGCCCGCGACCTCGCCGCCGCCGACATGGGGACGGTGATCACGAAGGAGCCGAAGCGGGTTCCCGGCCGGTTTCCGTGCCCGGTGGCGGTCAGGCTCGATTTCCCTGCCGAGGAGGCACATCTGTGTCCGGCCTTTGCGCTGCGCCTCGTGCGCGGGGTGCGCAACGGGCCGTCGCCGGACTGGCTGCAGCGTCGCCTCAAGGCGATCGGGCTGCGCCCGATCAATGCGCTCGTCGATATCACCAACTACCTGACCTATGACCGCAATCGCCCGCTGCACGTTTTCGATGCAGCCAAGGTGAAGGGCGGCATCGTGGTGCGGCGCGCCCGCGCGGGCGAGGAACTGCTGGCGCTCGACGGGCGGACCTATCGCTTCGACCCCTCGATGGTGGTGATCGCCGACGAGGCCGGGCCGGAATCGATCGGCGGCATCATGGGGGGCGAGCATTCGGGCTGTGATGAGACGACGACGGATGTGCTGATCGAATCGGCGCTGTGGGATCCGGCCAACATCGCCCGCACCGGTCGCGCGCTCGGTATACAGTCCGATGCCCGCTACCGATTCGAGCGGGGCGTCGATCCCGCCTTCACCTTGCCGGGGCTGGAGATGGCGACGGCACTCGTCCTTCAGATGTGTGGGGGCGAGGCGAGTGACATCCTGCTCGCCGGCGACATTCCCGATCGTTCACACGTCATCGATTTCGATCCGGGCGAGGTGAAGCGGCTGACCGGGCTCGACCTGTCCTTCGTCGAGATCCGTTCGATCCTAACGAGGCTCGGCTTCTGGGTCGCCGGGGAGCCCGATGTCGGCACCGTGAAGGTGGCTCCGCCGACCTGGCGTCCGGATGTTCACGAGGCGGCCGACCTCGTCGAGGAGGTGACGCGAATCGTCGGCGTCGACCGGGTTCCGACCGTCCCGCTGCCGCGCCCGGCAGGCGTGCCGAAGCCCGTGCTGACGCTGCGCCAGAACCGGGCTCGCCTCGCGCGCCGCACGCTGGCTGCTCGCGGCCTGGTCGAGGCCGTGACGTGGTCGTTCATTCCGAAGCCGCATGCCGAGGCCTTCGGCGGCGGCGCGCCCGAACTGGCGCTGTCGAATCCGATCTCCTCCGAAATGAGCGACATGCGGCCGAGCCTGCTGCCCGGCCTGATCACCGCCGCGCAGAGAAACGCCGACCGGGGCTTCGCCGACTCCGCGCTGTTCGAGGTCGGCGCGACCTATCTCGGCACACGGCCGGGCGACCAGCACGAGATCGCGGCGGGCGTGCGGCGGGGAACGGCTCGCGTCGAGCGCTCAGGCCGGCACTGGTCGGGCGCTGCCGGACCGGTCGATGCCTTCGACGCCAAGTCCGACGCGATGGCCGTGCTGGCCGCGCTCGGCGCGCCGGTCGCCTCCGTGCAGGTCCAGCCCGGCGGCGGCGACTGGTATCATCCCGGTCGGTCGGGACGGATCATGCTCGGTCCGAAGACGGTGCTCGCCCGGTTCGGCGAGATTCATCCCGCAACGCTCGAGGCGCTGGATGTCGAGGGACCGCTGGTCGGCTTCGAGGTATTGCTCGACGCATTGCCGGCGCCGAAGGCCCGCCCGACGCGGGCAAAGCCGCCGCTGGAGGCGTCAGACCTGATGCCGGTCCGGCGCGACTTCGCCTTTGTCGTGGCCGAAGACGTCAATGCCGGCGATCTCGTCCGTGCCGCGCGCGGGGCGGACAAGAGCCTGATCTCCGATGTCTCGGTGTTCGATGTATTCACCGGCAGCAGTCTTGGCGAAGGCCGCAAGTCGATCGCGATCGAAGTGACGTTGCAGCCGCGCGACAAGACGCTCACCGACGAGGAGATCGATGCGGTGGCGAGGCGGATCATCGACGCCGTGCGCAAGGCCACGGGGGGCGAACTGCGGTAGTTCCGCATATGTTCCTGTTTGATGCAGGATATGTTCCTGGCGAGTCGGCCCCGATTCGACGATCGGGGGCGAATCCGTCCGGAGCCAATCGCTAACGATCGGTGAACGGTCGTTGGCGCAAGTGGCCTGAGCCCCTGGCCAGATGCATCTGCTCGGATCGGGGCCGCGCGGCGCATCCGCCGCGCCGGATCCGGCCGCGTCGGGCGGGCCGATTCGCCCGGCCGGACGCTGCTCCGTTCCGCGAGCACCTGGGCTACGGTCCGCATCATGCCTCCCGAGCCATCACATCCGGAAGTTTCTTAGATGTTCTCGTTATTTGCTTATTTTGTTCTGAAGCGATTCGCCGCCGCAGCCGGGCTTCAGCCCGGACCGTCCGTTAACAGGCGGTATATGACGGCAGAACCGCGCGGATGTCTGGGCGCGATCGGTGCGCTGCGGCGCACCGTCATAACGGTTGCGAAACGGACCGTCGGCTATCATCCGGCCATGTCGATCCAGATCAGACCCGCGCAGGCGCTCGAACTGTGGCATAAGGTGGCGCTCGCCCTCGTCCGGAGAGGCGAGGACGACCTGTCGGCCCGGCAGATGGCGATCCTGACGACGATCTATCTCACCCCGCCGCCGCATACGGTGCGCGGCCTTGCGCAGACCCTGGGCGTGACCAAGCCGGTCATCACCCGCGCGCTCGACACGATGGGGGCACGGGGTCTCGTCGCGCGACGGCGCGACGAGACCGACCGGCGCAATGTCGTCATCCAGCGTACCGTCGAGGGCGCGCTCTTTCTGGAGTCGCTGGCCGGGCTGATCTCCGGCACGGCGGCGGAGATCGGCTGATGCGGTCGCTCGACCGGCGCCTCCATGCCTGGCGCGCCGATCTGGCCGATGCGGCGCTCAAGGGGCAGGTCGAAGCCGCGCGATTCGTCGTCGGAACCCCGGCACGGGTGAGGGTGGCCGCCGCGCCGCTGCGCCGCGAGCCGAGGCCCGACGCGCCGCTCGACACCGAGGCGCTGTACGGCGAGAGCGTGCGCATTTTCGAGGAAACGGCGGAGGGCTGGGCCTGGGTGCAGCTCGACGGCGACGGCTATGTCGGCTGGTGCCCGACGGAGGCGCTCACCCGGCCGGGTGCGCCGGCGACGCATCGGGTCGCGCGGCTGAGGACATTCGTCTATCCCGGGCCCAGCATCAAGCTGCCGCCGTCGATGCTGCTGTCGACGAATGCTCTCGTCGCCGTTCTGGATATCGAGGGGCCGTTCGCCAGAACCGAGGACGGATTCATCTGGGCCGGCCATCTCGCGCCAGTTGCGGAGCGGATGGCGGATTGGGTTGCGGTCGCCGACCGATTCGTCGGGACGCCCTATCTGTGGGGCGGCCGTACCTCGATCGGTCTCGACTGCTCGGCCCTCGTGCAGGTTGCGCTGGTCGCCGCCGGCATTGCCTGCCCGCGCGATTCCGACATGCAGGAAGCCGCATTCGGTCTCCCGACGGAAGCATTCGACTTGGATGCGCTCACCCGTGGCGATCTGATCTTCTGGAAGGGCCATGTCGCGATCGCACGCGGCGACGGCACGATCGTCCATGCCAGCGGCCACCACATGGAAACGGTGATCGAGCCGGCTGCCGCAGCGGTTGCCCGCATCGGCAAGGCCGGTTCGGCGGTGACTTCGGTCGGGCGGCCCCGGTAACCGCAGCTGGTCGGGCGCTCAGTAGCCGCGCTGGCGGTCGACGACGTTTTCGAGCGGCCGACCCGCTTCGTAGTTGGCGATCTGACGAAGGATCTCACGGCAGATCGTGTCCGGATCGCTGTCGGCGGCGACATGCGGCGTCACCGTGACCTTCTGGTGAGTCCAGAACGGGCTCGATGGCGGCAACGGCTCCTCCGCAAAGACATCGAGCGAAGCGGCGGCGAGAATGCCATCTGCGAGCGCGCGCAGGATGTCCTCCTCGACCTGGAGGCGGCCGCGTCCGGCGTTGATCAGCACCGCGCCGCCCATGTGATTGGTCCGCCGCAGGCCGGACAGCAGTCCGTAGTCGATCATCGCTTCGGTGTCCGGTGTCAGCGGCAACAACACCACCAGGATGTCCGTCTCCGTCAGGAATGGCACGAGGCCGTCGGTGCCGTGGAAGCAGGCGATATCCGGAATCTCCTTGGGCGAAGCGCTCCAGCCGGAGACCTTGAATCCAAGGCTGCGCAGCGCCTTCGCCGCGGCCCGGCCCAGCACGCCGAGACCCATAATCCCGACACCGACCGCGGCCGCCGGTGGCTGATCGAGCGGCGCCCATTGCTTGGCGCGCTGGCTTTCGTCGTAGCGACGCTGCATGCGATGATGCATCAGCACCTGCAGCACCACCCATTCCGTCATCCGCCCGGTCAGGTCGGGATCGACGATCCGGACCAGCGGTTTGCCCGGCAGCTCGGGATCGCCGAGCAGCGCGTCGACTCCAGCACCCAGCGAGAAGATCACCTCGAGATCGGGAAGCCGCGCCAGCAGCCCTTCGGGCGGCTTCCAGCACAGCGCATACCGGATACCCGCGAGATCCTCGTCGTCAGGCCACACCCGGATCGTCCGATCCGGCGCGAGCCGACGAAGCCGGTCGGCCCAGGCGCTGCGGTCCCAGCCCTGTATCGCCAGAAGCAGGCTCATCGCGGAAGGTCCGGTTGCGTGGTGCGGATCGTGGTGAAGTCCCGGCTGTACGGCATCGTCGAACGCGCTCTGTTGCACCTTCCCGTTTCAGGGGGCAAATCGGCGCCGGGCCAGGTCGGAGCCGGCGCCGCGGCGAGGCCTGGCTACTGCGCCACCACTCCCTCCGGCGCCGCCTCGATGTCGAACGCTGCCGCCATCAAGGCCTTCGTGTAGTCGGTTTGCGGGGATTCGAAGATCTGGCGGGCCGGTCCCGTCTCCACAACCTTGCCGGCACGCAGGACGATCACGTCGTTGGCCAGCGCCCGCACGACCTTGAGGTCGTGGCTTATGAACAGATAGGCCAGCCCGTAGCGCCTCTGCAGATCGCGCAGGAGGTCGACGATCTGCGCCTGCACGCTCATGTCGAGCGCACTGGTCGGCTCGTCCAGCATGACGAACTTCGGCTTGAGCACCAGCGCCCGGGCGATCGCGATGCGCTGGCGCTGGCCGCCGGAGAACTCGTGTGGATATCGGTCCATCGTCGCGGCATCGAGCCCGACGTCGGCGAGCGCCTCGGCCACGCGCTGTCGGCGTTGGCGGTAGGACAGTTCCGGCGCGTGCACCTTCAGCCCTTCGCCAACGATGTCGGCAATCGCCATGCGTGGGCTGAGCGAGCCGTAGGGATCCTGGAAGACGATCTGCATGCGGTCGCGCAGCTTGCGCATGCGGGCAAAGGAATAGCGATCGATCTCCTGGCCGAGGCAGACGATGCGGCCCTCGCTGGCGATCATCCTGAGCAGGGCGAGGCCGAGCGTCGTCTTGCCGGAACCGGACTCGCCGACGATGCCGAGCGTCTGCCCCTCGCGCACCCTGACGTCGATGCCGTCGACCGCCTTGATATGGCCGACCACCCGGCGGAACAGGCCGCGCTTGATCGGGAACCAGACCTTGATGTCGTCGCCCGCCATGATCACCGGCGCGGAAGGGTCCGACTCGGGCGGCTCGCCCTTCGGCTCGGCGGCGAGCAGATGCCGTGTGTAGGGATGCTGCGGATCGGTGAAGATGCGCTCGGTCGGCCCCTGCTCGACGATTTCCCCGTTGGTCATGACGCACACCCGGTCGGCAACCTTGCGGACGATACCGAGATCGTGGGTGATCAGCAGGATTGCCATCCCGTGACGCCGCTGCAGCTCCTTCAGGAGCTTGAGGATCTGCGCCTGCACCGTCACGTCGAGCGCTGTTGTCGGCTCGTCGGCGATCAGCAGATCCGGATCATTGGCAAGCGCCATGGCGATCATCACCCGCTGGCGCTGACCGCCGGAGAGCTGATGCGGATAGCTCTGCAGCCGGGTTTCGGGATCGGGAATGCCGACCTGGGTCAGCAGTTCGATGACCCGCTTGCGGGTGGCCGTGTCGGACAGCCCCTGATGGATCTTCAGGATCTCGCCGATCTGCCGCTCGACGGTGTGCAGCGGATTGAGCGAGGTCATCGGCTCCTGAAACACCATCGTGATGTCGTTGCCGCGCACGCGCCGCAGATCGCGGTCGTCCTCGTCGAGCAGGTTCCTGCCATTGAACAGGATCTGGCCCGAAGGATGCTCGGCGGCCGGGTAGGGCAGCAGCTTCAGGATCGACAGCGCCGTCACCGACTTGCCCGACCCGGATTCGCCGACGATCGCCAGCGTCTCGCCGCGGGCGATATCGAACGATACCCCGCGCACCGCATGGGTCACCTTGCCGGCCTGGCGGAAGTCGACGGCGAGGTTGCGGACGCAGAGGAGGGGAGGCGTGGTCATGGAGTGCCCCTCATCTGAACGTCTTCCTGGGGTCGAAGGCGTCACGCACGGCTTCCCCGACGAAGATCAGCAGGCTGAGCATGATGGCGATGACGAAGAAACCGGTCAGCCCGAGCCACGGCGCCTGCAGATTCGACTTGCCTTGTGCGAGCAGTTCGCCGAGCGACGGCGAACCCGGTGGCAGACCGAAGCCGAGGAAGTCGAGGGAGGTCAGCGTCGTGATCGAGCCGTTCAGGATGAACGGCATGAAGGTCAGCGTCGCCACCATCGCATTGGGCAGCAGGTGACGGAACATGATGGTGGTATCGCGCACGCCGAGTGCGCGTGCTGCGGCGATGTACTCGAAATTGCGTCCGCGCAGGAATTCCGCCCGTACCACTCCGACGAGCGCCACCCAGGAGAACAGCAGGAGGATGCCGAGCAGGATCCAGAAGCTCGGTTCGATCACCGCCGCAATGATGATCAGCAGGTAGAGCGAGGGGATCGACGTCCAGATTTCCAGGAACCTCTGGAAGATGAGGTCGGTCCATCCGCCGAAATAGCCCTGGACCGCGCCGGCGGTGACGCCGATTATGGAGGAGATCACGGTCAGTATCAGCCCGAACAGCACCGAGATGCGGAAGCCGTAGATGGTGCGGGCGACCACGTCGCGGGCCTGGTCGTCGGTGCCGAGCCAGTGCCAGTTGCCGAGCGTGCAGTTGACGTCGTTGACCCCGTCGGGATAGCCGGCGCACCGTTCCTCCAGGCTCATCAGCCAGAACGGCGGTGCCGGTGCCGGCACCGGGATCTCGTTGTCCACGGTCCGATACGAGTAGCGTATCGGCGGCCACAGGATCCAGCCGCCGCCCTCCCGGATCAGATCCTGGACAAAGGGATCGCGGTAATCGGCCTCCGTCTCGAAGTCGCCGCCGAAGGCTGTCTCCGGATAGAAGGTGAAGATCGGCGTGTAGTAGCTGCCGTCGTAGCGGATCAGGATCGGCTTGTCGTTGGCGAGAAACTCGGCGAACAGGCTGAGCCCGAACAGCGTAAGGAACACCCAGAACGCCCAGTAGCCGCGCCGGTGCGCCTTGAAGTTCTCGAGCCGCCGGCGGTTGATCGGCGACAGCGCGAATCGGCTGTAGGGCGGCGCGGCCGACGTCTCGTCGCGCGGCAGGGTCTCGGTAACGGCCTTCTCCACCGCTCACACCTCCCGCGTCTCGAAGTCGATGCGCGGATCGACCCAGGTGTAGGTCAGGTCGGAGATGAGGTTCACGAGCAACCCCATCAGCGAGAAGATGTAGAGGGTCGCGAACACCACGGGATAGTCGCGGTTGACGATCGATTCGAAGGACAGGAGCCCGAGCCCGTCGAGCGAGAAGATCGTCTCGATCAGGAGCGAGCCGGCGAAGAAGGCCGAGATGAATGCCCCGGGGAATCCGGCGATGATGATCAGCATGGCATTGCGGAACACGTGCCCGTAGAGCACCTGCCGCTCGGTGAGTCCCTTCATCCGCGCGGTCTGGACGTACTGCTTGCGGATCTCGTCCAGAAACGAGTTCTTGGTCAGCAGTGTCGTGGTGGCGAAGGCGCCGAGCGACATGGCGATGATTGGCAGGGTCATGTGCCAGAGATAGTCGAGGATCTTCGAGTACCAGGGCAGCTGGTGCCAGTTGTCGGAGACCAGACCGCGCAGCGGGAACCAGTCGAGGAAGCTGCCGCCCGCGAACAGGACGATGAGCAGGACCGCGAACAGGAAGCCGGGGATGGCGTAACCGATGATGACGATGGCACTGGTCCATGTGTCGAATCGGCTGCCGTCGCGCACCGCCTTGCTGATGCCCAGCGGGATCGAGACCATGTATGAGATCAGCGTCATCCACAGGCCGAGCGAGATCGACACCGGCAGCTTCTCGATGATCAGGTCGATGACCGAGATGTCGCGGAAGTAGCTCTGGCCGAAGTCGAACCGGATGTAGTTCCACAGCATCATGCCGAAGCGCTCGTAGGCCGGCTTGTCGAAGCCGTACTGGCGCTCGAGCTGGCGGATGAACTCCGGATCGAGACCCTGGGCGCCGCGATAGGTCGACTGGACGGAATCGGCGGCTCCGGCGGCGGCGCCCGGTCCGCCGATGTCGCCGCCGGCGCCACCGCCGATGCGGGCGGTCGCCGCGACATCCGTGCCCTGCAGCTGGGCGATCACGCGCTCGATCGGGCCGCCGGGCGCGAACTGCACGATGACGAAGGAAACCAGCATGATCCCGAACACCGTCGGGATCATCAGCAACAGGCGTCGCAGGATGTATGCGCCCATCCGTCAGTCTCCCAGTCCCAGGGCCCGGGCGCGCTCGGCATCAACCCACCAGGTCTGCAGTACGCCGAGCCCATAGGTCGGCTTCTGCTCCGGCCGTTCATAGATGTTCCAGCAGGCGATATTGTGTTCGGCCTTGTACCAGTGCGGGATCCAGTAGCGACCGGCCCTCAGGACCCGGTCCAGCGCGCGGGCGGCCGTCACCATTTCCGCGCGCGTTCCCGCATTGATGACCGCATCGGTCAGCGCGTCTATGGCCGGGCTGCGGATGCCGGACAGGTTGCGTGAGCCCTCGACCTCGGCCATCGAGCTCGCCCAGAACTGCTTGATGGCTTCGCCCGGCGTCGGCGACAGGGAATAGCGCTGCGGCACGATATCGAAATCGAAGGAATTCATGCGGCTCTGGAACTGTGCCGGGTCGACGGTGCGCGAAATGGCGTCGATGCCGAGCAGGCGCAGATTGCGTATATAGGGCTGGACGATTCGCTCGAACGAGGGATCCCGGTCGAGGAACTCGATGCGCATCACCTCGCCGTCGGCGTTTCTCAGAACGCCCTGCTCGACGGTCCATCCGGCCTCGCGCAGCAGCCAGGCCGCCTGGCGCAGCAGCCGTCGGTCCTGACCCGATCCGTCCGAGACGGGCGGCGAATACGGCTCGCCGAACACCTCGTCGGGAACTTCGCCGCGCCACGGCTCCAGCAGGGCGAGCTCCGCTGCGTCCGGAAGCCCCTCGGCCATCATGTCCGATTTCTGGAAGAAGCTGTGGGTGCGCTTGTAGAGGCCGAAGAACAGCGTGCGGTTGGTCCACTCGAAATCGAAGGCGCAGATCAGCGCCTCGCGAACCCGCGGATCGGCGAACTTTGCCCGGCGGGTATTGATGAACCACCCCTGGGCCCCCGAAGGGGTGTCGTCGGGCAGCGTGATCCGCACCACCCGTCCGTCGGCGACCGCCGGGAAATCATATCCCGTCGACCAGGTTCGCGCGGTGAACTCCTCCCGGAACAGGTACTGGCCGGCCTTGAACGCTTCGAAGGCGACGTCACGGTCGCGGTAGAACTCGAAGCGGATGATGCGGAAATTGTGCTGGCCGCGCACGACCGGGAGATCTGCCGCCCAGTAGTCCTCGACCCGCTCGTACTCGATGAATCGTCCGGCGCCGAAGCGACCGACCTTGTAGGGGCCCGAGGCCATCGGCGGCTCCATGGTCGTCGCGTCGAACGGGCGGCTCTGGTAGTATGCCTTGGAGATGATCGGCAGGCCGGCCACGGTGAAGGCGAGATCGCGCGATTGCCGGCCTGAGAAGCGGACCTCCACCTCCGAGGCCCCGATCGCCTCGGCCGCCTCCATCTCGCGGATGGTCTGGCTGATGATCGGATGGCCCTGTGCCTTAAGTGTCGTCAGGGAGAAGGCGACATCCTCTGCCGTCAGCGCCGTCCCGTCGTGCCAGCGCGCTTCGGGGCGCAGATGGAAGCGATAGGTGTTCCCGTCCGCCGATATCTCGACGCTTTCCGCCACGAGACCGTACATCGCGTCCGGCTCGTCGAGCGCACGCACCATCAGGCTGTCGAAGATCATGTCGAGGCCGACCGGAGCATCGCCGCGCAGGATCAGCGTATTGAGCGAGTTGAAGGTCTGCGGGTTCTGATTGAAGGCCCAACTCGACGGTACCAGCGACAGCACACCGCCCTTTGGCGCATCTGGATTGACATAATCGAAGGCGGTGAATCCCTCCGGGTACTTCAGGTCTCCGAACACCGACATGCCGTGCCGCCGTCCGGTGGCGGCTGTCGACCGGCACGGCAGCAGCGGCGACAGGCACACGGCGGCACCCGCCGTCAGCACGTCACGACGGGACAGCATCGGATGCGTCCCCGTCAAGTCAGGACCCCCGGCGGATGCTGGCGGCTTTCTCTGCATCCCACCACCAGGTCGAGGTGGTGAAGCCGTAGTCCGGCGAGATCTCGGGCAGGCCGAAGCGGTTCCACCGGGCGGTGCGGATGTCGGGGCTGTAGAATTGTGGCACCACATAGTGGTTCCACAGCAGCACCCGGTCGAGCGCGCGGCTCGCGGCGACGAGGCTTTCGCGGTCCTCGGCGAAGACGATCTTGTCGATCAGGAAATCCACCGCCGGATTCTTGATGCCGATAACGTTGCGGCTCCCAACCGCGTCGGCGGCATCCGAACCCCAGAAGTCGCGCTGCTCGTTGCCCGGCGACAGGGACTGGGGAAACACCGCGGTGATGATGTCGAAGTCAAAATTGTCGACGCGGTTGCGATACTGCGACGTATCGACCGTGCGGATCGTGGCGCGGATGCCGAGTCGGGCGAGCTGCTGGACGTAGGGCGCAAGAATGCGCTCCGAATCGGGCTGGTCATTCAGGAACTCCACCTCGAACGGCTCTCCGGTCTGGGTGTTGACCAGCCGGCCGTCACGGATCTCCCAGCCTGCCTCGCGCAGGAGCTGCGTCGCAATGCGCAGGTTCTCGCGCACCTTGCGCTGATCGCCGCCGACCGGATTCCGGAATTCCGTGGTGAACACCTCCGGCGGCACCATGTCGCGGATCTCCTCGAGCAGAGCCAGTTCACGTCCTTCCGGCAGCCCGGTTGCGGCAAGCTCGGAGTTCTCGAAGAAGCTGTTGGTGCGCTCGTACTGGCCGTAGAAGATGTTGGCGTTGAGCCATTCGAAATCGAAGGCGTAGTTGAAGGCCTGGCGGACCCGCGGATCCTGGAATTTCGGGCGCCGCAGGTTGAAGGCGAAGGCCTGCATCGGCTCGGCGTTGGCGGTACGGAAGGTCTGCAGGATGACGTCGCCGCGCCGCGCCGCCGGGAAATCGTAGCCCGTCGCCCAGCGCCGGGCGCTGTTCTCGACACGGAAATCGAACTGGTCGGCCTTGAAAGCCTCCAGCGCCACCGTCGTGTCGCGGAAGTACTCGAACCGCATCTCGTCGAAATTATGCTGGCCGGCATTGACGGGCAGATCGGCCGCCCAGTAGTCGGGCACGCGCTCGTAGGTGATGGTGCGTCCGGGCTGGACCTCCTTGATCCGGTAGGGGCCGGACCCCAGTGGCGGCTCCAGTGTCGAGGCGGTGAAATCGCGCTGACGACCCTGGGCGTCGGTGCCTTCCCAGTAGTGTTTCGGCAGGATGTAGAGCTGGCCGGTGATCTGCGGCAGTTCGCGGTTTCCGGTCTGGTCGAATCGGAATGTCACCTCCCGTTCGCCCGTCGCCTCGGCGGAAACGATATTGCGGTAGTAGGCATTGAAGAACGGATGTGATCTCTTCAGGGTGTCGAGACTCCAGATCACGTCATCGACGGTGATCGGCTGGCCGTCGTGCCAGCGTGCCTTGGGGTTGAGCCGGTAGGTGACCGACGAGTAGTCGTCAGGGTACTTCACCGCCTCGGCGATCAGCCCGTACTCGGAACTCGGCTCGTCCAGCGCGTTCGACAGCAGCGTGTCGTAGAGAAGGCCGGTGCCGGCCGCGGGAGTGCCCTTCAGGTTGAACGGGTTGAGCGTGTCGAAGGTGCCGACCGTCGCCTGCCGGAACACGCCGCCCTTCGGCGCGTCCGGATTGACGTAGTCGAAATGGGTGAAGTCGGGCGGATACTTCACCTCGCCGAACAGCGACAGCCCGTGCTTCCAGCCGTCGTCCTGCGCGACCGCAGCGGTCGCTGTCAGCAGTCCGATCGCCAGTGCGGCGGTCACGCGGCGGATGATGGTCGGCATCTTGCTCGTGCCCCTCGTGTCTGGAAGTTCGCCCTTAATCTAGCGACTTTCCGAAGGGAAGCACGCAAGTGACCGAAATTTAATCCGATGAAGCCGGCGCCGGAACGACAGCGCCCGCCGCGACGTCGTCGGGCGGGCGCACCTTCGCCACGGTCGATCCGTCCCTTGGGCGGTCGCCGGCTACTGGGTCGTGGGCGGCGCGGCGGTCTCGGCTGCCGCCGGCGCCCCGCCCGAACCTGCCGCGTCGTCGGCCGCGGGGAACGGAACCGGGTTGGAGGACAGCGTCTGGAGGTAGGCGAGCAGATCGGCCCGCTCGTCGGCGCGGCGCAGCCCCGCGAAGGCCATCGCGGTTCCCGGCATGAACTCGCGCGGATTGGCGAGGAAGTGGTCCAGGTTCTCGTAGGTCCAGGTGTTGCCTTCGGCGTTCACGTGCTCCCGCATCGCGGCGGAATAGGAAAAGCCTTCATGCGATGCGATGGTTCGGCCGACAATCTCCCACAGGTTCGGGCCGACCTTGTTGGCACCGCCCTCGTCGAAGGTGTGGCAGGCGACGCACTTGCGGGCCTGAGCCTCGCCGCGCTGGACGTCGGCTGAGGCGAGCAGCACGCCGAGCGGAACGACCTCCTCGGCCTCGGCTTCGGCCTCGCCGGCCTCTTCCTCTGCAACGGCAACCTCATAGCCGGGCTTCTCGGGGGTGTGCGCCGTGTAGAGCTCTTCGGCCAGGATGCTGACCCCGAGGGTCACGAGCAGGGTGAGCAGGATGGCCCCTGCGAACTTGTTGAATTCGAAACTGTCCATTCGCCGGCCGCTCCAGGCTCTTCTGCATCTCGGGGAGCGCCCCCTCGAGGGGGCGCGAGGGTATGGAAAGCTGGGCAACTGATACTCGCAATTGCCGGAAAAACGCAACATCTATAAAGGAGCCGGCGCGGCTATTCCGCCGCCTCGACGGAAGGTTCGCATGCCGGCTCTCGTCCTCATTCCCGCCCGCATGGCCTCGCAGCGGCTGCCGGGCAAGCCGCTTGCGGACATCTGCGGCAAGCCGATGATCGTGCACGTCATGGAACGGGCGGCGGCAGCGGCGATCGGTCCGGTGCATGTCGCCACCGACAGTGCCGAGATCGCCGCCGCGGTGACCGCGGCCGGCGGGTCCGCCGTACTGACCCGGCCCGACCATCCCTCGGGTTCCGACCGCATCGACGAGGCGCTCGGCCGCCTCGACGCCGCGGGAAACGTCGATGTCGTGGTCAATGTCCAGGGTGACCTGCCGACGGTCGATCCGGCGATCATCCGGGCCGCTTACGCGCTGATGTCCGACCCGGCAGTGGACCTCGGCACGCTGTGTACCGAGATCGTGCGTGAGGAGGAGCGCGACAATCCGAACGTGGTCAAGCTGATCGGCACCGAGGTGGAGCCCGGCCGGATGCGCGCCCTCTACTTCACCCGCGCCACGGCGCCGTGGGGGCCGGGACCGCTCTACCATCACATCGGACTCTATGCGTGGCGGCGCGACGCTCTGTCGCGCTTCGTGGGGCTGCCGCCCTCGCCGCTGGAGACCCGCGAGAAGCTCGAGCAGCTGAGGGCGCTGGAGGCCGGAATGCGAATCGATGCGGCCCGCGTTGACACCGTTCCGCTCGGTGTCGATACTCCGGCCGATCTTGAGCGGGCGCGTGCGCTGCTCTCGGCAGGGCGCTGATTTCCCATACTTTGCAGGATGTTGTGAGATGACGAGCCGACCCCGGCGGATCGTGTTCCAGGGCGAGCCCGGCGCCAATTCGCACATGGCGTGCCGCGACGTGTATCCCGATCACGAGGCGGTCCCGTGTGCGACCTTCGAGGACGCTTTCCAGGCTGTTGCGGACGGGACCGCGGCGCTGGGCATGATCCCGATCGAGAACTCGATCGCCGGACGGGTGGCCGACATCCATCACCTGATGCCGACGTCGCAGCTGCATATCATCGGCGAGTATTTCCTGCCGCTGCACCACTATCTGGTGGCGCCGGTCGGGGCGAGCCTCGACACGATCAAGACCGTTCACAGCCACATCATGGCGCTCGGCCAGTGCCGCAAGACGATCCGGCGTCTCGGGCTGAAGGCGGAAATCCACGCCGATACCGCCGGGGCGGCGCGAATGGTCGCCGAGGCAGGCGATCCGACCCGCGCGGCGATCTCGTCGCGGCTGGCGGCCGAGATCTACGGGTTGGAGGTGCTGGCCTCGGAAATCGAGGACGAGGACCACAACACCACCCGCTTCGTCGTCCTGTCGAAGGAGAAGGCGTGGGCGGCCCGCGGCATCGGGCCGATCATCACCAGCTTCATCTTCCGGGTGCGCAATGTCCCTGCCGCGCTCTACAAGGCGCTCGGCGGCTTCGCCACCAATGGCATCAACATGACCAAGCTGGAATCCTACCAGCTCGAGGGCGAGTTCTTCGCCACCCAGTTCTTTGCCGATGTCGAGGGGCATCCCGACGATCCGGCGCTGCGCAACGCATTCGAGGAACTCGAGTTCTTTACCCGCGAGTTCCGCATCCTCGGGGTCTACCGGGCGAGCCCGTTCCGCGAAAACATCAAGGAACCGAGGGTGGTGGGCAAATAGGCTCGCGGCCCGTCGACGAGTGTCCTCCCGGACATGCTCCATCGGTCATGTCATCCCGACCGGTGGGGCGGCCGAAGAGCCGGGATCGGGACGCTTTGCAGGCGTCGCCATGCCCTCCCGATCCCGAATCGGCCCGCAGTCCGTCCGGGATGGCGGCGATCGTTCCGTCGGTCGGATCGGCGCACGCACCCCGTATCCTGGGGCGTCACAATACCTGTTCGCCCTCGACGAAGCTCTTCAGCAGCTGGTGGGCGATCGCCATCCGCGGTGGCGCCCCGACCCCGTCCGGATGGGTTCCGGCCAGTATCGCGACGACCTCCTCTCGGCTGAACCAGCGCCCGGCTTCGAGCTCAGAGGTGTCGAGCACGATCTCGCGACCGAGTGCCTCGGCCCAGCAGCCGATCATCAGCGAGGAGGGAAACGGCCAGGGCTGGCTGGAATGATACCCGACCCGGCCGACCGGGATGCCCACCTCCTCGCGCACCTCGCGGCGAACCGCCTCCTCGATCGTCTCACCCGGTTCGATGAACCCGGCCAGCGCGGAGAACATGCCGGGCAGGAAACGGGGGCTGCGGGCGAGGATACAATCCTCCCCATCGACGACCAGCATGATCACGACGGGGTCGGTGCGGGGAAAGTGCTGGGCTCCGCAGGCCGGGCAGTCGCGGCGGTAGCCGGCTTCCGAGGCAGTCGTCGCTGCCCCGCATTTTGCGCAGTAGCGATGCCGGGCGTGCCAGTCGAGCAGGCTCTTGGCCTGGGCGATGGGGCCGAGCATGCGCGGCGGCACAACCCCCTGCACCGCGATCGAGCGCACGTCGATCGCCCTGAGCTCGTTGCTGCCGAAGCTTGCTTCGCCCGCCTGCTCCTCGGCGGAGAGGGCGGTCACGGGCGCAGCGAACACCGCGACATCGCCATCGAGCCCGAGAAAGATCGCCCGCGAGCGGTCCGCCCGCAGCGCCTCCGCTGCCCCCGCATCGAAGATCGGGTCGGGCGCGTTGCCGTTCGCCACGCTGAACAGCGGCCGGTCCCCGTCGAACAGGATGTAGCGGCCGCTTGCCTGGGCAGCGGCCACCCAGGCGGTGTCGGACCGCCTGTGGGCGGCCCGGTCGAGCAAGCTCTCACTGTACCCGGTGCGACGGCTTCGTTCGTGCATTGGCCGTGATTCCCTCCTGCCGTTGGCGCGCGACGGTCGCATGGCCACGCAGGGGCGGCAAGGCGGCGATCGCGGGGCAGGGAGGCTCAGGTCAGGCGATCGGCCAGCCGCTCGATCAGCTCGCCACGTTCGTCCGCCCCATAGGCCCGCCGCGGCGCCGCGCCCCAGACCGGTCCCGGCCAGGCCGGATCGGTGCGGAACCGGGCAATGACGTGGACGTGCAGCTGCGGTACCTGGTTGCCCAGCGCCGCGATATTGAGCTTTTCGGCGCCGACCGTTGCGCGCAGGGCCTCGCCGGCACGGGCGATCTCGTCGATCAGCCTGTGGCGGGTCGCGTTGTCGAGGTCGAAGATCTCGATGACGTCGGCGAGCCGCGGCACCAGGATCAGCCACGGATAGGCCGCGTCGTTCATCAGCCGCACATCGCACAGGTCGAGCGCTGCGACGAACACGCTGTCGGCTTCGAGACGGGGATCGAGGCGAAACTGTCTGCTCATCGGCGCGCGCTCCCAGGACCGTGCTGCGCCGGACAATAGCAGAAGCCGCGCATGCGGGGTTGCGTGCACGCCATCAACGTCCGATATAATCGCTCCGGGAGGCTGGCGGCGGACGAGCCGCTCGCCAACCGGGTCAGGTCCGGAAGGAAGCAGCCCCAACGAGTCCTGGTTCGGGTTGTCGACCAGCCTCCCACTTCCGCGATCCGATTGCCACCGGGCCCGCCGCCGCCGGCTGGATCAGGCCTGTCGCAACGGGCCCGGCCGTCACATGCGGCACTCGAGGACGGCGATCCAGGGATAGGTCTTGCCGCCGGCCGTCAGCGGCTCGAGGTACCCTTCCGGTGTCAACGCCAGGCGCTTCCGTTGCACCGAGTCCGACAAGTTGCCGCCGACTGCCGCAGCATGACCATCGCTTATATCGACAATGATGTCGCCATGTGACGGGTAGAAGCTGTCGGCGACATACTGCATGCGGGCCATGTCATACGTGTATTGCTTGGCATAGAGCCGGCCGGCGCAAACAATGTCACCCACCCTGGGTGTGTAGGACTCGGGCCGTCGCGCGACATATCCGAAGCTGGACGAGGCCTTCTCCGCCGCATCCATTGCCCTTGCGACGTAATGACAATGCGCTTGGGTGTACATGAACCGGTCTCCGGCCCCCGCCGTCTTGACGCAGAACGACACGAAGGCCGCCGACCAGGCCGGGCGAATGCCCCCGACCGTCGTCTTCCCGTCCAGGTGATTGATCCCGATGGCTTTCCAATACTCCCCGACATAGGCCGCGAAGGGATCATTGTACTCCTTTCCGTTGGCAAATCGGGTCAGCTCGTCAAGGCACGCTTGGCGCAGGCGGGACGTGAATTTCGACATGATGCAAACCTCCGATTATGACGCAAGGAAATATCTCGTATGAGTAGAATATCGGCAAGAGACTCTCGCTCTGCGTGCATGTCCTGCGCAATGTGTGGCGACGATGGCGAGCGGATCGATCAGCGCCCCTTGCCGGGACAGGCGAAGGGTGTAGGGTCGGACGCGACGCACGACTTCCGGATACCGAGCATCGTACCCGGCGACATGGATCACGGCCCTTCCGACGTTTCCGGCCGAACGACGGTCGGATATCGCGTGCTGGCGCGCAAGTACCGCCCCACCAGCTTCGCCGATCTGATCGGTCAGGAGCCGATGGTGCGCACCCTGCGCAACGCCTTCGCGTCCGGCCGGATCGCGCAGGCCTACATGCTGACCGGGGTGCGCGGGGTCGGCAAGACGACGACGGCGCGCATCATCGCCCGCGCGCTCAACTACGAGCCGCTCGAGGCCGGTGAGGGGGCTGCGTCGGGTCCGACGCTCGATCTGTCGGCGGAGGGCCGCCATTGCCGGGCGATCCTCGAATCGCGCCATGTCGACGTCATCGAGATGGATGCCGCCTCGCACACCGGTATCGACGACATCCGGGAGATCATCGAGGCGGTGCGCTACCGGCCGGCCGAGGCACGCTACAAGATCTACATCATCGACGAGGTGCACATGCTCTCGAAGGCCGCCTTCAACGGCCTTCTCAAGACGCTCGAGGAGCCGCCCGAGCATGTGAAGTTCATCTTTGCCACCACCGAGATCCGCAAGGTGCCGATCACCGTCCTGTCCCGGTGCCAGCGCTTCGACCTGCGCCGGATCGACGCCGATGTGCTGGTCCGCCACCTCGCCGGGATCGCGGCGGCCGAATCGATCGCCGCCGAGGAGGAGGCCCTCAGGATGATCGCCCGGGCGAGCGAGGGCTCGGTGCGCGATGCGCTGTCGCTGCTCGACCAGGCGATCGCCCATGGCGGCGGCGCGGTGCGGGCGGGTGAGGTGCGGGCCATGCTCGGCGTGGCCGATCGAGCCCGGGTCGTCGACCTGTTCGAGAAGGTCATGGCCGGCGATGTCGCCGCAGCGATCGGCGAACTCGACGACCAGTATGCCGAGGGGGCGGCGCCGGAGATGGTGCTGACCGACCTTGCCGGCTTCGTCCACCTGGTGACACGCCTGCGTCTGGTGCCGGAGACGGCGCAGGACGTCTCGCTGTCCGAGGTGGAGCGAGTGCGCGGCGCCGAGTTTGCCGCCAAGGTGGCGATCTCCGAACTGAGCCGTGCCTGGCAGATCCTGCTGAAGGGCATCGCGGAGGTCGAGGGATCGCCGAAGCCGCTCGCCGCTGCCGAAATGGTGCTCGTCCGTCTCGCCTATGCCGCGAGCCTGCCAAGTCCCGAGGACATCATCCGCAGGCTCGAGGACGCAGAGCCGATCGCCGCTGCGAGCGGTCCGATCGCGCCTGTCGGCACGGGTTCGGGTTCGGGTTCGGGCTCCGGCCTTGGTGCGCGCAGCGCCATCGCGCCGGGCACGGGGCCGGTTCGGCTGGCCGCGGCCGGGGTCGCCTCCGGTCAGCCGCGCCGGGAAACCGTCGCACAGGACCCTGTTGCCGACTTGCCGCAGCCTGCCAGTCTGAGCGACGTCGTCGCGCTCGCTGCAGCGAAGCGCGACATCAAGCTGCAGACTGCGCTCGAACGCTTCGTGCGGATCGTTCGGTTTGAACCGGGCCGCATCGAGCTGTCGCTGGCTGACGGTGCGGCGTCCGACCTCGTTCACGACCTGTCGCAGAAGCTGTCCGAATGGACCGGCCGGCGCTGGGTCGTGGCCGTGTCGCGCGCGGTCGGCGAGCCGACCCTGCGCGAGCAGGCGGCCGCCCGGCGTTCGGCACTGATCGACGACATGCGGCGCCATCCTGCCGTCAGCGCGATCCTCGAGACGTTCCCGGGCGCCGAGATCGTCGATGTGCGCGTGGAGGCGGATCCGGCCGTGACGGATGTTGCCGTACCGACCGATGCCCCCACTGACGAGGAGGACGAGAGTCAATGAAGGATTTCCTGGGAATGATGAAGCAGGCCCAGCAGCTGCAGGCCCGCATGGCCGAGCTGCAGGCCGAACTCGACCGCACCGAGGTTTCCGGAGCATCCGGCGGCGGCCTGGTGACGGTGACGCTGTCGGCGAAGGGCGACATGCGGGCCCTGCGCATCGACTCGAGCCTGGTGAGACCCGAGGAGGTGGAGATCCTTGAGGACCTGATCGTCGCCGCGCATGCCGATGCCCGTCGCAAGGCGGAGGCCGCCGTGGCGGAGAAGATGAAGCAACTGACAGGCGGACTGGGCTTGCCGCCCGGCCTGTCGCTGCCCGGCATGTGAGGGCGGTCGCGGGGAGCCCCATGAGCCAGTCCGCAACCGGGCCGGAACTCGACCGGCTCATCCAGTTGCTGGCACGATTGCCCGGCCTCGGGCCGCGTTCGGCGCGCCGCGCCGTTCTGCATCTCATCCGCAAGCGCGAGCAGCTGCTGCTGCCACTGGCCGAGGCCCTTCAGATTGCAGCCGAGCGGATTACGCTGTGCTCGATCTGCGGCAATGTCGACACGCGCGATCCCTGTGCGATCTGCACCGATCCCAGGCGCGACCCGGCGATTCTCTGCGTGGTCGAGACGGTCGGCGATCTCTGGGCGCTCGAGCGGGCACAGGCGACACGTGGCCGGTACCATGTCCTTGGCGGTACCCTGTCGCCGCTCGACGGCATCGGCCCGGATGATCTCAGCATCGCGGCGCTTGTCGCCCGGGCGCAGAACCCGGAGGTCAGGGAGGTTATCCTGGCGGTGAACGCGACCGTCGAAGGCCAGACCACCGCACATTACGTCACCGACCTGCTGCACGGCACCGACGTACGCGTCACCCGTCTGGCGCATGGCGTTCCCGTCGGCGGCGAACTCGACTATCTGGACGACGGCACGCTCGCCGCCGCCATCCGCTCGCGCACGCCGTTCTGAACCGTGCCGTGGCGACGGCGACCAGTCGGCGTCGATCCCGGTAGATGCCTCGATGATCGGATCCGGTGGATGCGTCGGTGCGTGCGCGCCGTTCGGGGGAATCGGAGCAGGAGGCAGTCTCGCCCATGCCATGTGAATCGTCTGCCCCGCCGACGGACCGCGGTCGGTTTGGCAGCCTGCGGCCGCGGGCAGGTCAGAACGGCAGGCGGGCGTTCTCCTTGACTTCCTTCATGACGAAGAACGTGCGGGTCTGCCGCACGCCGGGTAGCGCGATCAGCTTCTGGCCGTGCAGCTTGTTGAAATCGGCCATGTCTCGGACACGGATCTTCAGCAGATAGTCGAAATCGCCCGCCACCAGGTTGCAGTCGAGCACCTCCTTAAGCTCGAGCACGGCGCCCTCGAATGCCGCGAAACTCTCCGGCGTGGAGCGGTCGAGCACGACACCGACCATCACCAGGGTGCCGAGACCGACCGCCGTCGGCGCGATCTCGGCCCTGACGCCGGTGATGTAGCCCTCCTCGAACAGGCGCTGGGTGCGCCGGTGGCAGGTCGCCGGACTGACATTGACCCGAAGCGCCAGTTCGGCATTGGAGAGGCGGCCTTCGGCCTGAAGCGCCCTGAGGATGCGCAGATCGGTCCGGTCCAGCGCATGCTTGGAAGGATCTGCCATCTGGATGACCCCTGATGAAAGAAAGCTGGCTTTCAGAACCGGATATTGACGTCTGAGCTCGCTTCGGCTGTCAACTTCGGAAGCACCTCTCGCGCAATCTTGCCTAATCTGCGGCCGCAACCCACCACGGAGCCCGCCCATGTCGCTTCTGGCCAAGTTCGAGCGCTATCCCCTGACCTTCGGTCCGACCCCGATCGAGCATCTGCCGCGGCTCAGCGCGGCGATCGGCGGCGGCGTGGAGATCTACGCCAAGCGTGACGACTGCAATTCGGGTCTGGCCATGGGTGGCAACAAGCTGCGCAAGCTCGAATACATCGTCCCCGACGCGATCGCTTCGGGAGCCGATACGCTCGTCTCGATCGGCGGCGTGCAATCCAACCACACCCGCATGGTCGCGGCGACGGCTGCCAAGATCGGGATGAAGTGCGTCGTGATCCAGGAGAAGTGGGTGCCGCACTACGACGCGGTCTACGACCGTGTCGGCAACATCCTGTTGACCCGTCTGATGGGGGCCGACAGCCGGCTGGTCGACGCAGGATTCGACATCGGCATCCGCAAGAGCTGGGAAGACGCCATCCAGTCGGTGAAGGATGCGGGCGGCAAGCCCTATCCGATTCCGGCCGGGGCCTCGGTGCACAAGTATGGCGGACTCGGCTATGTGGGATTCGCCGAGGAGGTGGCGGATCAGGAAGCGCAGCTTGGCTTCCGCTTCGATTACATCATCGTCTGCGTCGTAACCGGCTCGACCCAGGCCGGCATGATCGTCGGCTTTGCGGCGCAGGGCAGGGCGGACCGTGTGATCGGCATCGATGCCTCCGGAACGCCCGCCCAGACCCGGGCGCAGGTGCGTTCGATCGTCGATGCGACCGCGGAGCTGGTCGGGCTCGGGCGCAGGGTGCACGACGACGAGATCATCATCAACCCGGACTACGCCTATCCGGCCTACGGTGTGCCCTCGGAGGAGACCAACGCGGCAATTCGGCTCGCTGCCCGCACCGAGGCGATGATCACCGACCCCGTCTACGAGGGCAAATCCATGCAGGGGCTGATCGACCTGACACGCAAGGGCTTTTTTCCGAAAGGCTCGCGCATCCTCTATGCCCATCTCGGCGGCGCGCCGGCACTCAACGGCTACAGCTACTATTACCGGGAGGGCTGACAACCCGGCCCGAGCGGCAGAAATGCCCGGGCATGCGCGGCAGTCGGCGGCGAGGTGGCGGCCCTGCGCAGTGATCTTCCGGTCGGCCTCACCGGCCGGATCGGACACGAGCGCGCGGGCGGCGGCAGTGGCCGCGGCGATCGAAGCGGTGAGCCGGTCATCTGCAAGCTCGTCCTGCTCCACGGCGATGCGGTTGACTGTTCCCTTAACCTTCTTTCCGGGCGACAAGGGGAAAGGAGGATCATTCCATGGGACACTCGTCGACAGAGAAGAAGCGTTGTTCGTGGTGCCCAGCGCCGGGGCAGCCGCGCGGCCGTGATCATGCAAGACCCGGAATTCTCGCTGAACCCGGTGATGACTGTGGGCGATCAGATCACCGAAGCGTTGCACGCCCATTTTCCGCTCACCGGCCAAGGCGGCACGGGAGAAGGCGCTGGAGATGCTCGGGGCTGTGGCGATCCGCGAGCTGGAGCGGGTCTATGACCTCCACCCTCACGTGGTCTGTGGCGGCATCGGCCAGCGCATGGTCGTGATGCAGACGGGCGATATCGTCGAGCGGCTCGATGTGGAGGCGATGCGCCGGCCGGAGGCGCGCCACCCCTACACGCGGCACCTGCTCGAGGCCTCGACCGGGCTGGCGCTCGAGAAGCGCCGCGCCCCGGTTTAGGCAGACGCACATCGGTCCCGTGCAGGCGCTGCGGGCATCGCCGGCCCGGCCTGCGCGCCCTGAGGGCAGAACTCCGGCCGCCCGAGAAATCATCTTGCATTTTTCTCGGATTCCTTGACCATTTGATCAAAGACGAGAGCGAACTCGGTCCAGCAAGGGGGACAAGACATGACACGGAAATTCCTGCAAACGACTCACCTTACGCGCCGTGGGCTGCTCGGCTCCGGTGTGGCGGCCACGTTACTGGGGGCGGCCGGGCTGTCGCTGCGGGCGCGGGCGGCCGAGCCGCTCAAGGTCGCGGCGATCTACACCGTGCCTGTCGAGCAGCAGTGGGTTAGCCGTATCCATGTCGCCGCCGCGGCGGCGATGGCGCGCGGCGACATCACCTACTCCTTCTCGGAGAACACCGCCAACACTGACTACCCACGCGTAATGCGCGAGTATGCCGAGTCAGGCATCGACCTGATGATCGGCGAGGTGTTCGCCGTCGAGCAGGAAGCGCGCGAGGTGGCCGCCGACTACCCCAATGTAGCCTTCCTGATGGGCTCGAGCTTCATGCACGATCCGGCGCTGCCAAACTTCGCCGTGTTCGACAACTACATCCAGGACGCCTCCTACCTGACTGGAATCATTGCCGGCGCGATGAGCAAGTCTGGCAATATCGGCATGGTCGGCGGCTTCCCGATCCCGGAGGTGAACCGGTTGATGCACGCGTTCATGGCCGGCGCCCGCGAGATGAACCCCGACATCCGCTTCCAGGTCAGCTTCATCGGCTCGTGGTTCGATCCGCCCAAGGCCAAGGAGACCGCTTTCGCCATGATCGACAACGGTGCGGACATGCTCTACGCCGAGCGCTTCGGGGTCTCGGACGCGGCCAAGGAGCGCGGCGTCCTGGCGATCGGCAACGTCATCGACACCCATGACGACTATCCCGAAACGGTCGTCACCTCGGCGCTCTGGCACTTCGAGCCGACGCTGGATGCCGCCATCGCCAAGGTGCGCGCTGGCAGCTTCACCGCCGACAATTACGGCATCTACAGCTTCATGAAACATGGCGGCTGCTCGATCGTGCCCCTGCGCAACTTCGAGGATGACGTGCCGGAGGCGGCCAAGAAGCTGGTCGCCGAGCGTGAGGCGGCCATCAAGGCGGGCACCTTCGTCGTCGAGATCAATGATTCGGAACCGAAATCGACCGCCTGAGCGGAGCGCACCGGATGACCCGGAAAGCCGGCGCGCGGCCGGTGGTGCTGCGCGTCGAGAGCGTCACCAAGAAATTCGCCGACCTGCTTGCCAATGACGCGATCACGTTCGACCTGCACGCGGGCGAGGTGATCGCGCTTCTGGGCGAGAACGGCGCGGGCAAGACGACGCTCATGAACATCCTTTTCGGCCACTACACGGCCGACGAAGGCCACGTGGAGGTGTTCGGTCGGCCGCTCCCTTCCGGCCAGCCCCGCGCCGCGCTCGAGGCGGGCGTCGGCATGGTGCACCAGCACTTCACCCTCGCCGAAAACCTCACGGTGCTGGAAAACATCGTGCTCGGCACCGAACCGCTCTGGCGCCTGCGATCCGACAGGGCTGCGGCGCGGGCGCGCATCGAGCGGCTTTCGCGCGACTTCGGGCTGGCGGTTGATCCCGACGCGCGGGTCGGAGCACTGTCGGTGGGCGAGCGCCAGCGGGTGGAGATCCTCAAGGCGCTCTACCGGGATGCGCGCATCCTGATCCTTGACGAGCCAACGGCGGTGCTGACCCCGCAGGAGGCCGAGGCGCTCTTTGCCACGCTGCGGGCGATGGTCGCGCGGGGGCTCTCCGTGATCTTCATCTCGCACAAGATGCACGAGGTGATGGCGGTCTCGCACCGCGTGCTGGTGCTGCGCCATGGCCGGCTCGTGGGCGAACGCCCCACCGCGCAGACCGACGCGCAGGAGTTGGCGCGGCTCATGGTCGGCGCCGACATCGCCCTGCCGGAGCCGCGCCCGCATGCGCCGGGCGATGTGCTCCTTCGCCTGGCCGCGGTGCGGACCGAGCCGCGCGGCCGCGCCGTGGGGCTGCAAGGGGTGGACCTCGAGCTTCGGGCGGGCCAGATCACCGGCCTTGCCGGCGTCTCGGGCAACGGGCAGGCGGCGCTGGCTGCGCTCATCGGCGGGCTCGAGGAGCCGGCGGCGGGGCAGATCGAGATCGCCGGCGCACCGTCGCGCCAATGGTCTCCACACGCGGCGATCCGGGCCGGCATCGGTCGCATCCCCGAGGACCGGCACGCCGAGGGCACCATTGCCGATTTCACGCTGACCGAAAACGCCATTCTCGAGCGCTTCAGCGAGCCGCCTTTCGCCCGCGCGGGGTTGATCGACTGGGCCGCGGCTCGGCGCTTCGCGCTCGAGGTGATCGCCGCGTATGACGTCCGCTGTCCCGGCCCGGAGGTGCCGATCCGCCTGCTTTCGGGCGGCAACATGCAGAAGCTGATCCTTGGCCGGGTTCTGGAATTCTCGCCGCGGATCATTCTCGCGAACCAGCCAGTGCGCGGGCTCGACATCGGCGCGGTGGCCTACGTGCAGCGCCGGCTGATCGCGGCGCGCGACGCGGGCGCGGCGATCCTGCTCATCTCCGAAGACCTCGACGAGATACAGGCCATGTCGGACGTGATCCACGTGATCTCCGAGGGACGCCTGTCGCCCGCCTTCGCCCGCGGCGAGAAGACCGCGCACGAGCTTGGCCAATGGATGGCGGGCCACGGCTTCGAGGGCTCCCATGCGGCTTGAACCGATCGCCGCGCCCTCGCTCGCCCGCCGTGTGGGGCTGCCGCTGGCCGCGCTGGCTGCAACGGTGGTGATCGGCATGGCGGTGGTGCTGGTCGCCGGCGCCGAACCCTTCGCCGTTCTGGGGCTGATCGTGAAGGGCGCGGTCGGCTCGAAATTCGCACTGCTCGAGACGCTGAACCGCGCCACGCCGCTGATCTTCACCGGGCTTGCCGTCGCCGTGGCCTTCCGCGCGAAGCTCTGGAACATCGGCGCCGAGGCCCAGCTCTACCTCGGCGCCGTTGTCACCGTGCTTCTCGGGACCGGTACGTTGGCCTGGCCCGCGCCGCTGCTCCTGCCTGCGCTCGGGCTGGCCGCGGCGCTTGCCGGGGCGCTGACGCTGCTCGGCCCGGCCTGGGCCAAGGCGCGCCTCGGCGTGGACGAGGTCGTGACGACGCTGCTGCTCAACTTCATCGTCCTGCTCTTCGTCTCGATGCTGCTCGAAGGCCCAATGAAGGACCCGATGGGCATGGGCTGGCCTAAGTCCGAACGGCTGATTGCCGAGGCGCGGCTGCCGCGTATTGTCGAGGGTTTGCGGCTGCACTGGGGCTTCGGGCTGGCGCTGATCGCCGCGGTTATCGTCTGGCTGATCCAGACCCGCACGACCTTCGGTTACGCCATGCGTGCCGTCGGACAGAACGCCCGCACGGCCCGCTTCGTCGGCATCCCGGTGGGCGCGGTGACACTCGGCACGGCGCTGCTCTCGGGCAGCCTCGCGGGGCTTGCGGGCTTCTCCGAGGTGGCCGGGCTGAAGGGCAACCTCACGCTCGATCTGAGCCCAGGCTTTGGCTATACCGGCATCGTCGTGGCAATGCTCGCGCTCCTGCACCCGCTCGGCGTGGTGGTGGCGGCGCTCTTTGTCGCCGGCATCTTCGTGGGGGCGGACTCGATGTCGCGCGCGGCCGGGGTGCCAAGCTACATCGCCGACATCCTGCTCGCCACGGCACTCCTTCTGATGGTGCTGGCGCTGCCGATGACGCGATTCAGGGTGCGCTGGAGGTAGGGCGCGCAAGATGCTGGACATCCTCGACATTCTCCTTTCCGCAACCTTCTGGACCGCCGCCGTGCGGATCATGAGTCCGCTGCTGTTTGCCACCATGGGCGAGCTGATCTGCGAGCGGGCGGGCGTGCTGAACCTTGGAATCGAGGGGATCATGGTGGTCGGCGCCTTCGCCGGCTGGATGGCGGTCTATTCCGGGCTCGGCCTCTGGCCCGGCGTGGCCGTGGCGATGCTCGCCGGCATGGGCTTCGGCCTGCTGCACGCGACACTGACCGTGCCCTTCGGGCTCTCGCAGCACGTGGTCGGGCTCGGGATCACGCTTCTGGCCACGGCGGCCACCTATTTCACCTACCGGATCGCACTGCCGCAGGTCTCGAGCCCGCCGAGGATCGAGCCCTTTACGGAGTGGCCGGTGCCGCTTCTCTCCGAGATCCCGGTGGCCGGCCCGGCCTTTTTCGCGCAGACGCCGCTGACCTATCTCGCCTTCGCGACCGTGGCGCTCACGGCCTGGGTGCTCTACCGCACCCCGCTCGGGTTGGCGCTCAGGGCAGCCGGCGAGAACCCGGCGGCGGTCGAGGCGCAGGGGCTTTCGGTCACGGTGCTGCGGATGGGGGCGGTGATCATCGGCTCGGGGCTGATGGCCGTGGGCGGGGCCTTCCTGACCATGTCGGCCTTCAACTCCTTCTTCTTCGAGATGGTCAACGGGCGCGGCTGGATCTGCATCGCGCTGGTTGTCTTCGGGGCGTGGCGGCCGGGCAAGGCGGCGCTGGGCGCGCTGCTCTTCGCGGCCTTCGATGCGCTGCAGATCCGCTTGCAGCAGACGGGGCTGGGGCAGGTGGTGCCCTACCAGGTGTTCCTGATGTTGCCCTACGCGCTGTCGATCCTCGCGCTCGTCGCCATGTCGCGACGGGCGGAGGTGCCGGCGGCTCTGATGGTTCCATTCAATAAGGGTGCGCGGTGATGTTCGACATCGTCGTGAAGGGCGGCATCCTGCCCGACGGGCGGCAGGCGGATATCGGCATCCGGGGCGGGAAGATCGCCGCCGTCGAGCAGCTGCCCGAGGGCGTGGAGGCCGGCGAGGTCATTGACGCCACCGGCGATCTCGTAAGCCCACCCTTCGTGGACCCCCATTTCCACATGGATGCAACGCTGTCCTACGGCATCCCGCGTGTCAACGCCTCGGGCACGCTGCTCGAGGGCATCGCGCTCTGGGGCGAACTCAAGCGGGTGATGACTTTCGAGGAGGTGCGCGACCGGGCGCTGGCCTACTGCGACTGGGCGGCCTCGATGGGGCTGCTGGCGATCCGGTCCCACGTGGACACCTGCGACGACCGGCTTCTGGGCGTGCGGGCGCTGCTCGATGTGCGCGAGAAGGTGAGGGACTACATCGACCTGCAGCTCGTCGCCTTTCCGCAGGACGGCGTCTTCCGCGACGCCACGGCCTGGAAGAACACCGTGCGCGCGCTCGATCTCGGGGTCGATGTCGTGGGCGGGATCCCGCATTTCGAGCGCACGATGGAGGAGGGCGCCCGCTCGGTGCGCGCGCTCTGCGAGCTGGCCGCCGAGCGCGGGCTGATGGTCGACATGCATTGCGACGAGACCGACGACCCGATGAGCCGCCACATCGAGACGCTGGCCTTCGAGACCCAGCGGCTCGGACTGCAGGGCCGCGTGGCGGGCTCGCACCTGACCTCGATGCATTCGATGGACAACTACTTCGTCTCGAAGCTTCTGCCGCTGATCGCCGAGGCGCAGGTGGCGGCGATCCCGAACCCGCTCATCAACATCGTCCTGCAGGGCCGGCACGACACCTATCCCAAGCGCCGCGGGCTGACGCGCGTCAAGGAGATGCTCGCCTACGGCATCCGTGTCGGCTGGGGGCAGGACTGCGTGCGCGACCCGTGGTATTCGCTGGGTACGGCCGACATGCTTGACGTGGCCTTCATCGGGCTGCACGTGGCGCAGATGACTCACCCGGAGGAGATGCGCCGCTGCTTCGACATGGTGACCGGCGAGAACGCCGCGATCATGGGGCTGGAGGGCTATGGGCTGGAACCCGGCTGCACTGCCTCGCTGGTGGTGCTCGATGCCGGCGACCCCGTGGAGGCGATCCGCCTGCGGCCGGACCGGCTGGCGGTGATCGCGAAGGGCAAGGTGATCTCGCGGCAAGCGCGCAACGATGCGCGGCTCACGATCCCCGGCCGGCCCGCCTCCGTGCGGCGGCGGCATCACGCGCCGGGCACCTGAGACACCCGGCGCGGCTTGCCTCGGGCGCCCTTCTGCGGACCCGTGTCCTTGTGGGACATGCCGGCCACGCGCACGGGCTTCTTCATCGCGTCGCAGCGGAAGGGCTCGCCGAGCTCCTGGTTGATGAGCGCCTCGATGAGCGTCGTGGTGTTCCTCTGCATCTGGTCGCTGATGGCGCGGTCGAGCGCGGCCGTCAGCTCGTCCATCGTGCGCACCACCACGCCCTTCAGCCCGCAGGCCTGCGCCATGCCGGCATAGGTGCAGTCGTCGTCGAGCTCGGTGCTGACGAGGTTGTCGTCACACCAGAGCATCAAGTTCCGCTTCTGCGCGCCTCACTGGCAGTCGCAGAAGACGATCTGCGTAATCTCGGGCCACTCGGGGCGGCTGATGGCCGTGAGCTCGTTGACCGAGATGACCAAGGCGCCGTCGCGGGCGAAGCCGATCACCGGTACATCTGGGCAGGCGAGCTTGGCGCCAACGTTGGCCGGTAACCCGTAGCCGCAGGGGCCATAGAGACCGGGGGAGAGGTATTTGTGCCCCCGTCAAAGCTCGGCTTGAGCGTAAGCGGTGTTCTGAGGGCACCTTCCTGGATGGCTTGTGATCTGTGAGGTTTCCGATTCTGTTTTGGGGATCGGAGATCGGTTTGTGTCTGGACTTGACCTTACGCTTGAGCCTGAGCGGTAGGTTCATTGTTTTGAGGTGATCAACGGGGCGGTCGGGCGGCGGCGTTGGACGCGCGAGGACAAGGCTCGTATCGTGGCGGAGACGTTGGCGCCGGGCGCGGTT